>JAAFGY010000161.1 GCA_010365135.1 Flavobacterium sp. | reverse complement strand
AACAACCACCTTTATATTCGCCCGATCCGAATTGCCGCTCGGCAACTCTGCTTTCTGACAGTCCCCTTCGTGGACCCCCTTTGGTTTAATAACCTTTCTTACAGATTGGAATTACATTCTATTCCCTTTCTAACAAGAAGGGATTATGTGTTTGTGCCTATTTCATTGGTGAATAACTAATGTAAATGGGTAACAATGCTGTATGCACCTGTCTGCCATTAAAGGCAGATTGGTCAAAAACAATTTATTTAACCCAAAGCAAAATTTCATGATTAAAACATCTTTCAGAAATCCATATTTGGTGCTTGTATTTGCCATTATAGTGGCAGTGCTTGCGGGAGTTCTTATCCCAAGGATGCCGGTGGACATCCTTCCTCAATTTAAAAAATCCGCTATGCAGATTATTACCCTTTATCCGGGTATGCCTGCCGAAGTTGTAGAAAAAGACATCACCAGCCGTATGGAACGATGGACCGGACAATCACCCGGAATTGAAAAGCAACTCTCCAAAAGTATAATGGGAGTGAGTATCGTCACCAATTTTTATGGTGAAGACATTGACCCGGCTGAAGCTATGGCTAATTCATCCTCTTATGCGGTGAGTGATATGTATTATCAGCCACCGGGGACAATGCCTCCAATGATTCAGCCATTTGACCCAACTGCATCCAAACCCTTGATGTTACTGACAGTTAGTAGTGATGTTAAAAATGGAAAAGAATTGTATGATGTAGCTTATTTAAATCTCCGCCAAATGTTAAGTGGTGTGGAAGGAATTGTTGCTCCTGCTGCTTATGGCGGTTCGCTTAGAATGGTGTACGTCTATGTTGACCCAGACAAGATGGAAGCTTTGGGAATTTCCCAAACGCAGGTGATGGAAGCCATTCAGAAAAATACCACAATGATTCCGTCAGGGGTAGCCAACATTGGGAATATCAATTACGGAGTGGATGCCAAAGGGCTGATTATTGACGTAAAAGACTTTGACGACATTGTTATTACCTACAAAAACGGCAATCCCATTTACATTAAAGACATTGGGCAAACGAAGGATGCCAGTGCCATTCAAACCAACATTGCCAGAGTAGATGGAAAAGAACAAGTTTACTTGCCCATTTTTAAGCGCGCAGGAGCAAATACTATCGCTTCAGTAGAAGCAGTTAAAAAAGCATTGCCCGGTTTGAAAGAACGAATGCCGGATGATGTAAAACTGAATGTTATTTTCGACCAATCATCTTATGTGCGGAACTCCATTGCAGGATTACAAAATGCAGGATTGGGCGGTTTGATTCTGGTTGTCATTGTCTTGATTCTTTTTCTTGGAAATTTCAGGTCTGCTTTAATTGTGGCTATTAGCTTGCCTTTATCGGTGCTGTTTGCCTTTATAATGCTCTCTATCACTGGGCAGGCGATTAACAGTATTACCCTTGGCGGCTTGGCTTTGGTGTTGGGTCTTTTGGTAGATAACTCCATTGTGGTTTTAGAGAATATCGACCACCATTTGAAGATGGGAAAATCATCTTTCAATGCAGCCAAAGATGCTGCTTTGGAAGTGGCCAACCCTGTTTTGGCTTCTACTTTGGTTATAATTGTGGTGTTCATTCCCGTTCTTTTTCTAACAGGAATTACAAAATTTCTCTTTTCACCACTGGCGATTACCGTAGCAGGATCAATGATTGGATCATACATTTTTGCCCTGACGTTGATTCCCATAATGGCAGCATTTTTCTTTAGAAAACATTTACCAGATTCTGATGATAAGCCTAAGAAAAATGCCCTTGGATTCTTTCAGAGATTTATTGACCGATTGGGTGTTAAATACCAAAACAGTCTTTCACGAACATTGAAATTCCGTTGGCCTGTTTTGGGAATTATGATTTTATTATTAGTTGCATCACTGTTTCTTTTAAAGAATATAGGCTATGAACTGTTTCCACAGTCAGACGTTGGACAAATGGAAATTATGGTTCGGATGGAATCTGGTACACGATTGGAAGATGCTAATAAAACCATTGCTGAAATGGAACAAGTCATCAGAGAAGAAACTGGAGGTGATTTGGAACAACTCGTTGCAAACATTGGTGTTTTTTATGATTTACCTGCTGCTTATACACCCAATTCGGGAACGCAAGACGCCTTTATTGGAGTGCAGTTAAAGGAATCTCACGAAACAAGCACCTTTGAATATGCCTCTCGATTAAGGGAAAAACTTCACAAAAAATTTCCGGGTATAGAATTGAGCTTCAACACAGGTGGAATGATTACGGCAGCTTTAAATGAAGGTAAGCCCGCACCTATTGATGTTCAGGTAAAAGGTAATGATTTGGAAGTTTTACGTGAAATTTCAGAGAAAATCCGCGACACGATATCAACCCTTACCGCTACTCGCGATGTTCGTGTTTTACAACGCCTGGATCAGCCTGCCAAGAACATAGATATCGACCGTATCAAGGCGGCAGAATTGGGTGTAGAGCCCGTAGAAGCGATTAAAAATATGGTTTCCACACTCAACTCTTCGGTAACTTATGAAAAGGACTTTTGGATTGATGAAAGTAATGGAAATCACTATTTCGTAGGAGTTACTTATCCTGAAAGCGAAATTGATAATCGCTTTGTTTTAGAAAATGTGGGCGTGAATAGTTCCATTTCAGATAGAACTGTTCCTTTCCGGAATTTCTCCAATATATCAGACGGCACAAATCCAGTGGAAATCAATCACCACAATTTAACTCGAGCCTTTAATGTCTATGCCAATGTAGAGGGCAAGGACATAGGTAGTGTTTCGGACGAAATCCAGAATATCATAGATGGGATGGAAATCCCAGCGGGTTATGAAGTCAATTTTGAAGGGGAAGTTGCCATCATCAAAAATTCTTTTGGCGACCTTGGTTTGGGCTTGGGGTTAGCAGTCATTTTAGCTTTTCTGATTATCACGCCACTCTTCAGGTCATTCCTACAGCCCCTTGTTATTATTTTAACTTTTCCATTCGGTTTGATTGGGGTAGCTTTTTTGATGTGGATTACAGGCACCTATTTAAGTATTCAATCCATTATGGGCATCATTATGATGGTGGGTATTTCGGTTTCTTATGGAAATATTTTGGTGGACAGAATCAATGCTCTTACCTACAAAGGCCGTTCTGTTAAAGATGCTATAATCCAAGGTGCGGGAGATAGATTTCGTCCGGTACTGATGACGGCATCCACCACCATTTTAGGGTTGTTACCCACCGCTTTAGCAACTAACCCGGGTTCAGAATCCAATGTTCCTTTGGCTATTGCTGTAATAGGTGGAACATTTATGGCAACCATCATCACGCTTTACATCATTCCCATTTTTTATTCATTTATAACAAAACAAAAGTAAATAATGAAGACTTTAATAAACATAAAATCAATAGCAGTTTTAGCTGTGCTGCTCTCAATACTTATTTCCTGTAACAATCAGGAAAAAGAAACTGAAAAAACAGCTACTAACGACAAAATTCAGAAAGTAGAAGTCGTAAAACCCAAACAACGTTCGTTTACGGCAGAAGTAATGATTACGGGAACTGCACGTCCCAACCAAATTGTCAAACTTTATGCAATGGAAGGCGGAATGCTTATGCAAATGCGTAAAGATATTGGAGACAAGGTAAGACAAGGCGAAAACATTGCAGTTTTGGAAAATCCTGAATTGCAACAACAACAGCTCAAATGGCAAGCTGAGACCAATGCTAAAAAAGCCAATTACGAAAGGTTAAATAAGGTGTATGAAAAAACACCTGCATTGACCAATATTTAAATGGTAGAAAATACAGAAGCAGAATACCTTATCGCTAAGGCAAATTTGGATGCTTTCAATAACCGCATCGGCTTTTTAAGTATTGAAGCTCCGTTTTCAGGAATCATTACCAAACGCTTCGTGGACAAAGGAGCTATGATTCAAAGCGGATTAAATCAGAGTAACCCACAGGCATTGTTTGAGTTACAAGAAATTAACCCTATTCGATTATCCATTCCAGTTCCTGGATCGGATGCAGTTGGCATTCAAAAAGGAATGGAAGTGGAAGTAACCTTGCCTGAACTGTCCGGCAAATCCTTAATGGCAAAAGTGAGCCGTATTTCCAATGCACTGGACCCAATTTCCAAAACAATGCGAGTTGAGATTGACTTGGAAAATCCTGACGGAAAAATCCTTTCGGGAATGTATACCAAAGTCTTAATACAAATTAATAGCAGGGAAAATATATTGTCATTGCCTATGATTGCAAAAGTTAGCCATAAAAACGAAGCTTATATACTCGCTGTGGTGGAGGGAAAAGTAAAAAGACTCCCTATAAAAATCGGCTTATCCAATCAAGATTACTTTGAAGTACTGAACGATGAAATCACCTCTGAAACACAGGTGATTGTGCAGGGAAAAGGTTTGGTGAAACCACAGCAAATTGTTGAACCTATTGTAAAACAAGAGTAATGAGAAAATTGAAATACAGATCAAAAGAAATATGGCTGCTGTTATTAGTCTTATTTTTATGGATTGCGAACACGAATTTGGTGACAGCACAAGATACCATCCCAATAAATTTAGAAAAAATATTGGAAATGGGTGGAGCAGATAATTTAACCATAAAAGAATACAAAGAGCGTCAAGAACTTTCCTTGGCTAAATTGGCTAAAGCCAAAGAATGGTGGTTGCCTGAAATATATGCAGGAATTCAAACCCAACAACTTTGGGGTGCAGCTATGAACACAGACGGACGGTTTTTCTTGGACGTAAACCGTCAGAACCTATGGACTGGCCTGGGATTAAACGCCCATTGGGATTTTGCCGATGGAATTTATAATGCAAAATCTGCCAATCTAAGGAGTCAGGCAAGTCAGTACCTCACTCGGGCAGAACGCAATCAGGAATTGCTTAAAATGATTGATACCTATTACAAGTTAATGACGGCTCAGCTCAATTATGATGCCTACCAAAATTTGGTGGGACAATCTGATACCATTGCACAGCAAATTCAGGTTCAGGTAGATGCAGGCTTGCGTTATCAGTCAGAACTGCTCTTGGCTAAAAGCAATAAAAACCACTTACAAGTAGAAATGCTCAATGCTAAGAAATCATACAATAACGCTTCGGCTGCATTAAAAAAATTGCTCAATATAAATCAAAACATTAAATTGGCAAGTGCTGAGGAATCGTTATTGCCATTAGACTTTAATGTTGAATTGAAAACCACTGAAGATTCTGTTTACCTGAACCGCCCGGAAATGAAAGCCAATGAATTGGAAACCCAGGCCTTGGAAACAGAACGGAAGAAATACACTACAGGCTTGTTAATTCCTGAGTTAAATGTTGGAACATATGGTGCCTATTTCGGGAGAATAACCGGAAATATTTCACCCATTGATCCCGTACAATATCCAAACCCTCAACAGTTTTATCCTACCGGTTCATTGAATGTTTCATTGCTGTGGAAAATTCCATTAGGTGCAATTACCTATCAAGGGGACAAAAAAACTTACAACAGCAGGATTCGACTAAATGAGATTGAAGCCGAACAGTTTAGGACTCAGATAAACGAAGAAATTGCAAACACAGAATCCGATTTGCAATTAGGGAAAGAGCAAATCGAAACAACTAAAGAAGCCTTGGACTTTACTACAGAAGCCCTTTACCAAAGTATTGAAAGGCAAAAACTGGGGACTGCGAAACCTTTTGAAGTATTTCAGGCACAACAGTTTTTTTTACAGGCGCAACTCGACTATATAAAAGCGATTGCTAATTATAATTTAGCCCAGTATGAACTTCAAGTGGCAACCGGCAATAATCTTTAATTAAAATGAATGTCCGTTTGCATATCAAAAATTGCAAAAGTATTTAAATATGGGCGGGCATTCCTTTAAAAACTTAACTATGAAATTAAAAACAATATGTTATTTGATTGTTTTGGGAATAAGCCTAAGTGGTTGTGCCCAAGATAAAAAATCGGTAAAAATTATAAAGGGGAAAACGGAAAAAGAAAACCAGAACAGATTGGCCAATGCCAGTAGCCCCTATTTGCAAGAACACGCCGATAACCCGGTAGATTGGTATGAGTGGGGCAAAGAGGCTTTGGAAAAAGCTAAAAAGGAGAACAAACCAATCATTATAAGTATTGGTTATGCCGCTTGCCACTGGTGTCACGTGATGGAAGAGGAAACGTTTATGGACACTAGCGTTGCAAAGATAATGAACCAAAATTTTGTATCTATAAAAGTAGATCGTGAAGAAAGGCCAGATATAGACCAGATTTATATGAATGCCGCAAATCTTATTAGTGGCCGAGGTGGTTGGCCACTAAATGCTTTTGCGCTTCCCAACGGGAAACCATTTTTTGCCGCTACTTATTTTCCCACCGAACAATGGAAAGACATTCTAAATCAGATTGCCAATACCTATGAAGAAGACCCAGAGAGGTTGGTTGAAGCCGCAAATTCAATAACCGAAGGAGTGAAACAACAAGATATAATAGATGGTCCTTTGAAAAATGAGGTTTTGTTTACTGAGGAAGATTATGTAGGCTTATGGAAAAACTGGGAAAAAGTTATAGATCAGGAAAAAGGAGGTTTTAGAAGAGCTCCAAAATTTCCATTGCCGGTTGGCTGGGATTTTCTTCTTCAATATTCGTCATTAACCGGAAATGAAGATGCATTGGAAGCTGTGAAAACTACCTTAAGCAAAATGGCAAGGGGTGGAATTTATGATCAGTTAGGCGGTGGCTTTTCCAGATATTCGGTAGACGAAGACTGGTTTGCTCCCCATTTTGAAAAGATGTTGTATGATAATGCCCAGCTGGTAAGCCTTTATTCTAATGCCTATAAGATTACCAATGATGAGGAATATGAAGAGGTGATACGTGAGACGCTTCAATTTATTGAGCGAGAACTTTCTGCAGAAAATGGTGGCTTTTATTCATCTCTTAATGCCGATTCTGAAGGAGAAGAAGGTAAATTCTACGTCTGGGAAGAAAATGAATTGGAAAAACATTTAACTCCAGAAGAAGCTGAAGTATTTGCTGAATTTTATGGAGTGAAGTCTAAAGGGAATTGGGAGGATAATAAGAATATTCTGTACAGGGAGCATAAAGAGCCGGTCTTTGCACAATTAAATGATTATAACTATTCGGAATTTCAGAAAAATTTGAAATCTTCCGAAGAAAAAATGATGGCTGTACGCAACAAGCGTATTAGACCTTCTACAGATGATAAGATATTAACCTCCTGGAATTCGCTTATGGTTATTGGTTATCTTGATGCTTACACTGCTTTGGGTGAGGAAGCGTATAAAACAAAGGCAAGTGAAGCCTTAAGTTTTATCGAAAATAACCTGATGCAAAACAATGGTGGATTGTATAGAAATTATAAAGATGGGAAACCTAGTATAAAAGCTTTTCTAGACGATTATGCGTTTTTAGCAAGTGCATATATAAAAATGTATGAAGTCACGCTTAATAAGAAGTGGTTGATGAAATCTAAAAACCTGGTAGATTATACCTTGGAAAATTTTTTGAATAAAGATTCTGGAATGTTTTATTACACTTCAGAAACTGACAAAAAATTAATAGCCCGAAAGATGGAAATAGCTGATAATGTGATTCCTGCGTCAAATTCAGAAATGGCAACGGTTTTATATAAGCTGGGTAATTATTTTCAGGAGCAAACATTTTTAGACCATTCCCAAAAAATGTTGGCGCAAGTAAAAGAAAGAAGCCTAGAGGGAGGTGCTTATTATGCAAATTGGACAAAATTAATGGGAATGATGGTTTATTCACCCTTCGAAATAGCGGTTATGGGTAATGATGCAGTTGATCTTAACCTGGAATTACAAAAAAATTATATTCCTATTTCATTATTTATGGGTGGTGAAAAAGAGAATCTTCCGTTACTGGAAGCAAAATTAGTGGAAGAGGAAACCTATATTTATGTATGCAAAAACAGAACTTGTAAACTTCCGGTGAAACAGGTAAATATGGCTATACAACAAATAAGTGATTTTCTTAAAGAGGATAAAGGATCGAAAAGTTTGTGGAGATAATCCTGGTAAGTTTAGTAAAAAAAAAGAGGTGAGGAATTTTAATTCTCACCTCTTTTTTTTACTAAAAACGTTGGAGGAGTAACTTATATGTTTTTAGAAACTGTTCTTGTGAGTTTTTGGTCAAAACAGTAAAAAGTAAAAAACATCGTTAATATTAAAATTAGGATTTTTGGAGACCTATGCTATCTTTCCTTAATAAATAAATAAATAAATTTTGATGCTCTTATAGGTAATAAAGTTGGAATTAATTTAAATAGACGATTTGAGATTCGTCGTTTTCGAGATTAAAATCACCGAAATTGTCTTTTTGATATTGATTCTGCAATAAGAAGTCTTCTTTTTAATTTTTATTAAGCAATCCATAATTGTGAATAATCTAAAATAGTGCTTATAAATTATGAATAATTGAATAATTCTTCTGTTTCAAAATGTTATTTCCGTATTTGACAATTCTTAAATAAATGTTAATATTTTTCCGAAAACGATGTAGTTACTCTTGCAATTATTAATATCTTCGCCTATCTTAAAAATCAATCTTTTTAATTGATTGTAGAATAGTAAAAATTTATACAAAAGAGATTTCCAGAAAAGAACCCAGTTTAAATCCTGCATCTCAAAAATGAAAACAGAACTAAACCATTTAAACCAAAAAAAATGAACTCAAA
>JAAFGY010000160.1 GCA_010365135.1 Flavobacterium sp. | reverse complement strand
AAACCCGACATTATACTTTTCAATTATACCTTTCCAACCTTTGATGGGCCAGCTGCTTTTAAACTAAAAGAAAAGCTTTCGCCTTTAACTCCGTTTATTTATATCTCTGAATCCGTAGGCGAAGAAACTGCTGTAGAATGTATTAAAAGTGGTGTTTCCGATTTCATTTTAAAGGAGAGTTTGACCACGACCTTATCCTTAAAATTAAACCGCGCCCTAAAAAATTCAAAGAGTTACAAATTAGATTATGAAAAAAAACTATTAGAAATTAAACGAATAGATGAATTAGGACAAAACGAGGCTAAATTTAGAGCTGTTTTTGAAAATAGTGTTGATGGCATTCTACTTTTGGTCACCGATGGAAACCTTTTGGCCGCCAATCCTGCCCTTTGTAAAATGTTGCAAAAGACAGAACTAGAAATTATTAATAAAGGAAAAGATGCATTTATAGACTCCACTAACCCCAAGTTTAAACTATTCTTGCACGAACGTCAACGGTATGGCAAAGCAAAAGCAGAACTTACCTTGGTTCGAAAAGATGGAAGCACTTTTCCTGCCGAACTATCATCGGTCGTGTTTGACGATTATTGTGGCGAAAAAAGAACCTCCATAGTATTTCGCGATATCACAATGCAGAAAAAAGCCAAAGAAGCACTGAAACAGAGCGAAAAAAAATACCGTAAGATTATAGAAATGTCTCAAGAAGGAATTTGGCTATTTGATGAAGACCAAAAAACCATTTTTGCTAATAAAAAAATGGGCGAAATTTTGGAATATTCTTTAGCAGAAATGATGGGAAAAGAAATTAGTTTTTTTATGGATGAGGAAGGAAAAAAAATTATCTCTAAACTAATCCAGAGGAAAATAACAGGACAAACCAATCAAAAACAGTATAAATACATTTCGAAATCTGGAAAAGAAATCTGGGCGAATGTTGTAGAAAATCCTTTCATAGATAGCACAGGAATCTATAAAGGAAGAATGATTATGGTTACAGATATTACAGAAAGCAAGAAAAACCTTGAAAAATTGGTGCAACTCAATGAAGAACTAGCCTTTAAAAATCAAGAAAATGAAAGCCGAGCTGTTGAATTATCTCACACTAATACCCAGCTTCTTAAAACCAATACTGAGTTAGATCGCTTTGTTTATAGTGTGTCCCACGATTTGCGTTCTCCACTTACCTCCATCGTAGGCTTAATATCCTTTATTGAAGAAGAAAGTTTGGAAACCGATACGCTGGAACACATAAATATGATTAAAAACAGTGTGAACCGATTAGATGAATTTATTAAAAACATCCTCAGCTATTCGCGAAATAACCGAACCGGTCTCGATGTAGTTCCTATTTCAATTCTGCAAACAACAACTGGAATTGTGAATTCGCTCAAAGGCATGAAGGAAGCAGGAGATATTCGTTTTGAAATTGACATCAAGGAGCATCATCCCTTTTGTTCAGACCAATTGCGATTGAATACATTACTCGAAAATCTTATTTCCAATGCCATAAAATACCATAAAACAGACCAAATAGATAGCTTTATAAAAATTGAGGCACATACCAACCACGATAAGTTGTTTCTATCCATAACCGACAATGGAATTGGCATAGCACCCGAACATCACAATAAAATTTTTGAAATGTTTTTCCGTCTTTCGGGAGATAAAAATGGAACGGGAATTGGATTATACATTGTTAAAGAAACCATTCAAATATTGAGAGGTTCCATTCAAGTACACTCTAAAGAAGGAAAAGGATCCACATTTAACATAACCTTAAAAAATTTAAAGCCATGATAGCCGACTTAGAACCGAAATATGATAGAGTTATGATTATTGATGATAATGTCATTGATCTTTACATCAGCAAACGTCTAATTATTAAAAGCAAATTTGGGAAAAATGTATTGGAATTTTTTTCAGCCGAAAAAGCATTAAAATATCTTCAAGACTATCAAGAAGAACAATTTCTATTACCGCAAGTCATTTTTATAGATATTTATATGCCTATAATGTCTGGGTTTGAATTCTTGGAAGCCTATGAGAAAATGCCTTTCACACCAAATACAAAATGCAAAGTTTACGTTCTCTCTTCAACCATCGACGAGAATGATATTGAACGTTCTAATAAAGATAGAAACATCACCGCTTTTCAGGTAAAGCCTATTACAAAAGAATTTTTAGAAAGCATTAAAGGTAGATAAATAATCAAATTTAATAGGTTGTATTAATGCCGTCGATAACTTCTTTCAGCAGTTTTAAGCTTTTCATTTTGTCCTGATGATCGTAAATAGGACAGCTAATCATCAATTCATCCACCTTTGAAAAACGAATAAACTCTTTCAATTGGGAGGCTAATTTCGGTTGACTTCCCACAAACGAACAAGCAGTCATTTGGTTAACGTGAAAACGTGCTTCTTCGCTCATTTCATTCATTAGATTAGTCAAAGAATTTACTGGAGGTTGCAAAGGTTTTCTATTATTTTGCACTAAATTCTGAAACATTTGATACAGACTGGTCGACAAAATTTCGGCTTCCATATCTGTATCTGCGGCTATTGCATTGATGCAGGTCATTGTTTTGGGATATTTTAAAACTTTGGAGGCCTCAAAATTATCGCGATACAATTCAAAAGCCGTCAACATTTCTCTCGGGGCAAAATGTCCTGCAAATGCATACGGCAATCCTTTGGCAGCAGCCAAAATAGCACTTTCCCTACTCGACCCTAAAATCCAAATAGGAACATTGGTCCCTTCAGCGGGGAAAGCTCGCACTTTTGCAGTAGCATTCTCTTCAGAAAAATAGGTTTCCAATGCGGTGACATTTTGTGGAAACTGTTGCGATTGTTCATAAAAATCTTTCCGAATGGCTTGTGCCGTCAGCGCGTCAGTTCCTGGTGCTCTTCCTAAACCCAAATCGATCCGGTTGGGATAAAGCGTTTCCAATGTTCCAAACTGTTCGGCAACAATAAGTGGTGAATGGTTGGGCAACATAATCCCACCAGAACCTACACGAATTTGCTGGGTTTGACCCGCAATATATCCTATTAAAACTACCGTTGCAGCACTGGCAACGTGTGCCATATTATGATGTTCTGCCAACCAAAATCGTTTGTATCCTAAAGTATCCGCCAATTGTGCAAGCTCTTTTGTCTTTTCGAAAGTGGCGCTAGCGTTGCTGTCTTGGGAAATTAATGCTAATTCTAATATGGAAATGGGAATCATTTTGCTCATTTTAAATTCAGATTTTAGCAAAATTACTTTTTTACAATGCAACATCTCTCTTCGATTGTGTTAATTGAATGGTAATGTTTGCAAAAGCTGTCTTCTTAGTTTACTTTTGATATTATAAAATAAAAAAAACATACAATTATGGGATTTTTTTCAGCCTTAATAGGCAATGCCGGAGCAGTAAGCCAAGAAATTTTAATGAAAGATTATGGCAAATTATTAATTGAAGGGGAAGAAATTGAACTGGGATTTAAACTCATTCGCGATGTCTTTATCTTCACCACCAAGCGGTTAATTCTAGTTGAAAAACAAGGATTGACGGCTAGTAAAGTAGAATACAAATCCATTACTTATAAAAGTATTTCCAGATTCAGCATCGAAACTGCGGGAACTTTTGACTTGGATGCGGAACTTAAAATTTGGGTTTCGAGTGAAGCACAGCCCAGTGTCCGAAAACAATTTAATAAGTCGGTAAATGTTTATGATGTGCATATGGTTTTGGCTTCGCATGTGTTGAATTAAAAATGGTTACAATTAAACCCCATCATTATTCGTCGTTTTCGACAGAAGGAAAATAATATTTCAAACAAAATTCTAAAAATGAACCAGTCCAAATTACTGAACCTGATTTTACTACTAAGTTTTGGATTTACTTCCCAGCTTTATTCCCAAAATAAAGAAATTCCATTATGGAAAACAATCCCGGGATCTATTGAAGCCACTGATTATAAAGAAAATAGTATTTATGATAATGAGGGCGTTATCAAAGGAATTGACAAAGTTTCTCAACCCACATTAACCATTTTTTTAGCAGATCAAGACAAATCAAATGGAACTTCTGTAATTATTTGTCCTGGCGGAGGTTATGGACATTTGGCTATCAACAAAGAAGGGTATAAAGTAGCAAAATGGTTCAATAGTTTAGGAATTTCGGCCTTTGTATTGAAATACCGTTTGCCAAGTGATTTGACCATGAAAGACAAATCCATTGGCCCGTTGCAAGATGCACAGGAAGCCGTGAGAATGATTCGACGCAATGCTGATAAATGGCATTTAGATGCAACTAAAATAGGAATTATGGGATTTTCGGCAGGAGGACATTTGGCTGCCACATTGTCTACCCATTATTTGGACAAGATTTACGACACGAAAGATACTGTAAGTGCGCGTCCCGATTTTTCCATTTTGATTTATCCAGTAATTTCAATGGAAGACGGAATTACTCACAAGGGCTCAAAAGAAAATTTGTTGGGAGCCAATGCCAGCAAGGAAATGACAGATAAATATTCCAATGAAAAGCAGGTTGATTCCAATACTCCAAAAGCTTTTTTAGTTCATGCAACGGATGATAAAACAGTTCCTGTAGAAAATACCATCAATTATTATCTTGCCTTAAAGGAACACAAGGTTTTAGGTGAAATGCACCTTTATGAAAATGGAGGACATGGTTTTGGTTTAGGCATTGAAGGAACGCATAAAGATTGGCCTAAAGCCTGCGAAACATGGTTAATTGCCAACGGATTTATGCAAAAGCCTTAACTTCTGATTTTTCGAGAATAAGTATAAAAAAGTAGCGAGATCAGCTTTCCTTTTGGTCGCCAATCTCGCTTTGTTTATATTCATTTTTTTCCAATACTAATCTTCTTCTTCTTCGTGTAAATGTCTTATGATTTCAGCGATAAGACCTGTCCATCCTGTTTGATGATTGGCACCTAAACCCTTGCCTGTATCACCATCAAAATATTCAAAAAACAAATTATTTTTGTTGAATAAAGTATCTGTTTGGAATTTTTCGTATTCGCCGTACATTGGAATTTTATTTTTGGCATCTGGAATAAATAACGCCAATAATCTTTTGGCAACTCCATCGGCAGTTTCTTTAAGATTCATTTCTATTCCTGAATCGGTTGGGAAATCTACTTTAAAATCTTTTCCGTAATAGCTGTGGAATTTTTCTAAAGAATCCAAAATCAAATAATTCATAGGAAACCATATCGGACCTCTCCAATTAGAATTTCCGCCAAACATATCTCCTGTGGCTTCAGCTGGATTATAATCTACCTGAATGATTCCTCCATCATGTTTAAATTTATAAGGATTTTCTTTGTGGTATTTTGATAAAGAACGAACGCCAAAATCGGATAAAAATTCCTTTTCGTCAAACATACGCTTCAGAATCATTTTCATTCTATGTCCTCTAAGGGTCGAAAGTAGGCGGGTTTCTCCTTTTCCTGGTGTATGCCAACTAGAAACTAAACTTGCCAAGTCGGGACGATTTTTCAAAACCCATTCTACTCTACGCTTAAATTGCGGCAATTTTTCTAGCAAATCAGGAGTTAATACTTCGACAGCAAATAGCGGAATTAAACCCACCATCGAACGGATTTTCAATAATTCTGCGTCGCCATTATGTTTGTGAAGCATGTCGTAATAAAACTGGTCGTCCTCGTCCCAAAGATCTACATTGTTGTCTCCCAAAGCTTGCATTGCCCCCGAAATATGAAGAAAATGTTCGAAAAATTTAGAAGCCATATCTTGATAAACAGGATTTTTTAGCGATATTTCGCAGGCAATTCGCAACATATTCAAGCAATACATTGCCATCCAACCTGTGCCATCAGCTTGTTCTAAATGACCTCCAGTAGGTAAATCGGAAGAGCGATCAAATACTCCAATATTATCCATTCCGAGAAATCCACCGCCAAAAATATTATTGCCATTCTCATCTTTCAAATTCACCCACCACGTAAAGTTAAGCAGCAATTTATGAAACACCCGTTCCAAGAAAATAGTATCTCCAACGCCTCCATTAGCTTCCTTGTCAATTTCATACACTTTCCAAGTAGCCCAAGCATGAACAGGGGGATTTACATCCGAAAACGACCATTCATACGCAGGAATTTGCCCATTAGGATGCATATAATATTCCCGAAGAATGACTAATAATTGCCTTTTGGCAAAATCCGGATCGAGTCTCGCCAAAGGCAAAGTGTGAAAAGCCAAATCCCAGGCCGCAAACCAAGGATATTCCCATTTGTCGGGCATGGATAAAATATTGGAAGTATAAAGGTGCTTCCACGTGCTATTTCTCCCTTCGTTTCGTCCACTTTCCGGTTTTGGTGTAGATGGATCGCCTTTCAGCCATTCGAAAACATTGTAATAATACCATTGTTTAGTCCAAAGCATTCCTGCATAAGCTTGGCGCTGAATGGATCTCAGTTTTTCATCTTTCAGCCCTTTTTGAACTACGGCATAAAATTCGTCGGCTTCTTCCAATCTTTTTTGGAAAACGGCATCAAAATCGTCAAAAGCATTCTCTGGATACGTATTTGTCAATCGAAGACGGTAAACTTTTTTCCCTTCTGCTGGGATAACATCGTCATATAAAACGGATGCTTTGGTTCCCTTTCCTTCAGGATTTACACTGCCAAGTTTTTTATTTATGATGTAATCGTTAATCCCATCTTTGGTATAATCAGATGGATTTGAAGATCCATATAATTTTTCGAAATTGGTTTTATTATCACAAAATAGCATGTTTTTAGCTTTTTCAGCATACAAATTAAAATGACCAACAAGTCGGTGATTGACTTCGATTATTGATTTTCCAATTCCTGTTAAAGTGGGTAAGTGTTTGTAATTTTCGTATCCCCAACTCCATGTATTTCTGAACCAAATTGTTGGTAAAACTGTTATTGGAGCCGGTGTTTTCGCCCGATTTTCTACGGTTAACTTGATTAAAATGTCTTGCTCATTGGCTTTGGCATATTCTATGGTAATGTCGAAATATTCGTCATTATCAAAAACTCCTGTATCCAATAATTCATATTCGGGTTCAAGTCGGGAGCGCTTTTTGCTTTCTTCCAGTAATTTTTCATACGGAAAAGGCTTTTGCGGATACTTATAAAGCATTTTTTGATACGAATGCGTGGGCGTGGAATCTTGATAGAAATAAATTTCTTTGACATCCTCACCATGATTGGATTCGGCTGGAGTTAATCCAAAATAACGTTCTTTTAGAATTCGATCTTTATGATTCCAAAAGGAAAAAGCAAAACAAATGTGTTGTTTATTGTCTGATATTCCGCCAATACCTTCTTCTCCCCAACGATAGGCTTTGGACCGCGCCATATCGTGAGTCGAGCTTCCCCAAGCATAACCACTTTGAGAATAATCTTCTCTAACGGTTCCCCATTGACGATCGGTTAAATAAGGCCCCCATTTTTTCCATCCTTTATTGTCTGTTCTTAATTTTAAACGTGCTTTTTCTGCGTTAATTTCAACCTCATTTTCTGACATACCTGCTATTTTGCTTCTGGTTCGCAATGTATATAAAACGAGGTAAAAAACACCTATAGAATTGGCAAAAATCACGGAGAAAATTAGTGATACCTTATTTATAAATTGTTTTATTTAAATTATTTATAGAATTGTCATAAACTGCAGATTTGTTCTTCTCATATTTTTGTGAAAAGGCTCCAGGTTTTAGAGAAACTCAATAGTAAAATGCTTTTTCACTAAACTAAAATAAACCCATTTCATAGTATTGCAAAAACAAACCATTAAAATTTATTGCTTTACTTACTGCTTTAATCCTTTACGGTTTCAGTCTAAAATATTCCTATGGTAATTCATAAATAATTCTTGAAAAAAAGCATTACTTTTATTCTTTTAATATATTAGCCTTCAAAACATTATGACTTATGATGCAGCATCTACCGGAATGTCAACTTATTTTAAATAAACTTAAAACCGAATTATCGAAAAATCTGTTTTATCATTCTATTCATCATACTCTTGACGTGTATAATTGTGCAGAAAGTATCGCGAAAGAAGAAGGAGTTACAGATTCTAATTTGAAATTGCTTCTCGTCGCTGCCATCTATCACGATGTTGGATATCTTATAAAAAATAAAGGTCACGAAGAGTTCTCTTGTACAATAGCAAGACAATATTTACCTGAATTTCATTATACAAAAGGAGAGATTGACCTTATTTGCAAAATTATTATGGCTACAAAAATACCGCAAAATCCAAAATCTCATTTAGAAGAAATCATTTGCGATGCCGATCTGAATTATTTGGGACGAACTGATTTTTTTTATATTGAGGAAAAACTTTATTTAGAAATGCTTGCTTTTGGCTACATTAAAAACAGGGAAGAATGGAACAAGATGCAAATAGAATTTATGCAAAAGCATCGTTATTTTACCTCAACTGCCATTAGAAATAATTATTCGCAAAAGGAAAAAAATCTAGCAATAGTTCAAGCTAAAATCCAATACTAAAATGATAGAGAAAATTACTCAACAACGTATTATTGATGCTATTTATACCATTTTCGGTATATTATTTTGTGGCTTTTCATTGAAAGGTTTCTTAATTCCCAACCAATTTTTTGATGGAGGCGTAACAGGTATTTCCTTATTGGTGCACGAATTATACCATTGGAATATTGGATTCGTCATTCTGTTGGTTAATATTCCTTTTATTATTCTTGGCAAATTTTTGGTCAATAAAACATTTGCGATAAGAACTTTTCTTGCC
>JAAFGY010000159.1 GCA_010365135.1 Flavobacterium sp. | reverse complement strand
CCAACTTACAGCGGAAAAATCCTTGTTGGCGGGAAAAACTTCGGTTCAGGTTCTTCAAGAGAGCACGCGGCTTGGGCAGTTTATGATTATGGTTTTCGTGCTGTAGTTTCTTCTTTCTTCGCTGATATTTTCAAAGGAAATTGTTTGAATATTGGTGTTTTGCCAGTACAAGTTAGTCCTGAATTTGCCGAAACTATTTTCAAAGCTATCGAGGCAGATCCAAAAACTGAATTGGAAATCAATCTTCCGGAACAAACCATTATGCTAAAAGCAAATGGTCAAAAAGAATCTTTTGATATTTCAGGATACAAAAAAGACAATATGGTCAACGGTTTTGATGATATTGATTATTTGCAAAACATAAAAAAGGAGATTGTAGCATTTGCTGATAAGCTTCCTTACTAAAAAATAATCCTAAAAAAATGTAGTTACGAAAGCAGCCTTTTGGTTTTTGCCCAAATAACTGCTTTTAGTGTTTTATAAAAAATACGATTTTCCAATTTTTAATTAGTGAAATTCATAAAAACACAAGCATCAAATTTATAATGGAAAAAAGAAAAATTGAAATAATGGATACGACGCTTCGTGATGGTGAACAAACCTCGGGAGTGTCTTTTTCTGCTGCAGAAAAATTAACCATTGCGCAATTGTTGCTGGAGGAATTAAAAATTGACAGAATCGAGATTGCTTCTGCTCGAGTTAGCCAAGGCGAATTTCAAGGTGTAAAAGGCATTATGGCGTGGGCCGAAGAAAAAGGATATTGTCACAGAATTGAAGTCTTAACCTTTGTTGACGGTGGACTTTCAATCGATTGGATGAAAAAGACTGGTGCCAAAGTACAGAATTTGTTGACCAAAGGATCTTTGAACCATCTGGTTCACCAACTCAAGAAAACACCAGAGCAACATTTCACGGAAATTGCACAAACTATCGCATTGGCGGCGGAAAATAATATTGCCACCAATATCTACTTGGAAGATTGGAGTAACGGAATGCGTAATTCACCAGAATATGTCTTTCAATTCTTGGATTTTTTAGCAACTCAACCTGTTAAACGAATATTGTTGCCAGACACTTTAGGAGTTCTTATTCCTTCGGATACTTTTGAATTTGTTTCGAAAATTACTGCAAAATATCCAGAAATCCATTTTGATTTTCACGCACACAACGATTACGATTTGAGCGTTGCCAATGCAATGGAAGCTGTAAAAGCAGGTATCAATGGACTGCATGTTACGGTAAACGGAATGGGAGAACGAGCTGGAAATGCGCCGTTAGAAAGTGTTGTTGCAGTGATAAACGACTTCTTGCCAGAGGTAAAAATCAACATAAAAGAATCCTCTTTATACTCGGTGAGTAAATTGGTCGAAACTTTTACGGGTTATAGAATCCCGGCAAACAAACCGATTGTTGGCGACAATGTTTTCACCCAAACAGCCGGAATTCATGCAGATGGGGACAACAAAAACAACCTATATTTTAATGATTTACTTCCGGAACGTTTTGGTAGAAAACGAAAATATGCCTTGGGAAAAACATCTGGCAAAGCCAATATTGAAAAAAATCTTCAAGAATTAGGATTAAAATTGAACCAAGAAGATTTGAAATTGGTTACACAAAGAATTATCGAATTGGGCGACAAAAAAGAAACCGTTACCAAAGAAGATTTGCCTTATATCATCTCCGATGTTTTGGATAGCCAAACATACGAAGAGAAAATCATCGTTGAATCCTACGTATTGGCTCACGCCAAAGGAATGCGTCCATCGACAACACTTAGTTTAAAAATAGATGGCGAAATCATCGAAGAACATGCGCAAGGCGACGGACAATTTGATGCTTTTATGAATGCATTAGCAAAAATATACAAAAGCAAAAAAATGTTTTTGCCAAAACTGATTGACTATGCCGTAAGAATTCCGCCAGGAAGTAGTTCGGATGCATTGTGCGAAACCATAATTACTTGGACCCATAATGGGAAAGAATTTAAAACGAGAGGATTAGATTCCGACCAAACCGTTGCCGCCATTGTAGCCACTCAAAAAATGCTTAATGTAGCAACAAATTAAAAAATGAAATGATTTAAAGATTGAAAAATTAAAACATCAATCTTTAAATTTTTAAATAGTTCAATCTTTAAATAAAAAATAATTTATAATGAAATTTAACATCGCCCTTTTAGCCGGAGACGGAATTGGACCGGAAGTTGTCAATGAAGCCGTAAAAGTTTCGGATGCTATTGCCAAGAAATTTAAACACGAAATTAATTGGATTCCAGCATTGACAGGTGCTTGCGCGATAGACGCCGTTGGAGTTCCTTATCCTGATGAAACTCACGAAATCTGTATGGCTGCAGATGCGGTTTTGTTTGGAGCCATTGGACATCCAAAATACGACAACGATCCAAGTGCGCCAGTTCGTCCAGAGCAAGGATTATTGTTGATGCGTAAAAAATTAGGTTTGTTTGCCAATGTTCGACCAACATTCACTTTCCCGTCCTTGATTGACAATTCTCCTTTAAAAAGAGAACGAATAGAAGGAACCGATTTAATCTTTTTAAGAGAGTTAACTGGCGGAATATATTTTGGCGAAAAAGGAAGACTTGACGGAGGCGAAACTGCCTTCGATACTTGTACTTACACCAGAGTTGAAGTACAACGTTTGGCTAAAAAAGGTTTCGAATTAGCAATGACACGTAGCAAAAGATTGTGTTGTGTTGACAAAGCCAACGTATTAGAAACTTCCCGTTTGTGGAGAGAAACCGTTCAAGCTATGGAAAAAGACTATCCAGAAGTAACTGTTTCTTACGAATTTGTTGATGCAGTTGCAATGCGTTTGGTTCAATGGCCCAACTCTTATGATGTTTTGATTACGGAGAACTTATTTGGAGATATTTTAACGGATGAAGCCTCAGTGATTTCAGGATCAATGGGATTAATGCCATCAGCATCTGTGGGAGAACACACTTCACTTTATGAGCCAATTCACGGATCGTATCCACAAGCTACAGGATTAAACATTGCCAATCCCTTGGCGACAGTTTTATCAGCAGCGATGATGTTTGAAGACGCTTTTGGATTAAAAGAAGAAGCGGCAGCTATTAGAGCGGTTGTCAACAAATCATTGGAACAAGGAATTGTAACAGAAGATTTAGCTGCCAAAGGGGCTAAAGCTTATAAAACCAGTGAAGTTGGCGATTGGTTGGTTGCTAATTTGTAGACTGATTATTCAGATGAGATTAAACCAATATTTGGAATAACTCAAAGAATGTCTTCTGGAATTATTTTTGACACATCCTCAAATGTTAGGGCAAAATCATCATCTAGCACTTTTTTATGTTCTAAAATAAAAGAGTTGTAGTGTTTTTTTGCCTTATCACGCATTCCTAACCTGAGGTAGGCGTGTATCTTGTAATAGAAACCAATTTCACTTAATGAATCTATGCTTTCTAAAATTTCTGTTAATGATATTACGGGAGGATAGTTCTGATTTTCAAAAAATTCTTTTATGAGGTAAGGAATAACTTTTAGTGTTTCATTTTCAAAATGTTTTTTGAATGTATCAAAATATTCATCTTCAACTAATCTTAAAAACACTCCTCTTTTAATTATTTTGTTTAGTCGTGTTATAGTATCATTCCTTAAGGAATCTTCCTTTAATTTTTCTAAATGTATCAAATAATCGAAATAATCGCAATAAAACTCTTGGTCAAACTCAATTGAAAAACTTTTATTTGAATAGACCACACTTACCCCTTTCAGATCTGTTATAATATTTCTTAACTGGCTTAAGGTTACATTTTTTAAATTAATTGCTTTTTTAACTGGTTTATCTGGCCAAAGAGCTAAATTAATTTGCTCAGCAGTAACTCCATTTGTATCTTGCTTACTACTATTTAATAATATTATTAAAAACAATGATTTTATATTTGGACTAAAAAGATAAGAAATATCCCTGCCTAAATGGTTTATTACAGTAAACTTTCCGAAGAGGGAAACAGAATTAATTATTTGTAAAGGTTGATCGTTTGTAGAAACTTGTTTTGAAATCAAGGCTAATTGTCTGTTTAAATCCTCTTGTTTAATTTTTCTTTTTTTGTAAAAAAAGGAAACCACTATTATAACCATAACAACTCCTATAAAGCAAGCCAATAATAACGTTAATGGAATGATTTCTTTTTTATCGTATTTATCTATAATTTTTTTTGAGACAGGTGGATTATTAATAGAAAATATTTTTATTTGATTAGAACCATCCAGTTTAAACTCCTGAATTGCACAGAATAATTCATTCGTTTTGGAGTTTAAATAAAGGTTGGCATTGGTTGTGATCCTTTCGGAAATAAGAGGTATTGAATCACCAAGAATCTCATAATCACCATTTTTAATGGCATATTTATATAACTGAAGTGATGTTTTAGAAATGTATTCTCGATAATTAAGGACATAAAATGAAGTTTTATCTTGCGAAAGAACCATATTTCTAGAAGAAACCATGTCGATATTTTCGCGATTAAGACTCCATAACCTTTTTATTCTTTTTTTTAATAAGTCAATCTTGTAACAATCGTAATAATATTTCTTTCCAATATTTTGATCTCCAGTTTTGTTACCAATACCCCCAAAAAGGAGAACTTCATTATCTCCAGTTTTTGCAAGTCCAGCAAAATAACGTGGAGAAATTGTATCCCCCTTAAAGGTCGGAGAACTCCATTTATTGAATCGGATATCATAGAAATCAAAGCTATTGGCCAGCCGCTGGTTCCCAAACCCTCCAAAAATCATGTAATAATTATTTTTATGATTCAGTAAAGAGTTGTGATGATGACGTTGTTGTGGAAGTTGAAGTATACTATTTGTTTTCCACATCAAGGTGTCCAAATTAATAGAAGCAATGGTGGCTTTACCCAACGGCACATCATTTACTTCATACACGAAGAGGTTGTTAGTTGTTGGATTTATAAAACTAGTACCAAGGCGCATAGGAACAGGAAGCCGGTTCTTAGTGCTCAACGTGTTGGTGGTTTCTTCATTAAAGTTATAGCAAACCAAAACACCTGGACTTGTAATCAAAAATCTTTGGTGCTTTTCATCAAATGTGAGGCAAGTAACCTCTTTAGAAGAAAAGTAGAATCTGTTTTTCCAATAGTAGGAATCATTTATCAACCAGTCAGGATGTTTAATAGTCCCGCAGCGTTTGCCTCGAGAGTCATAAACATCTTCTCCTTTACTATTATTTAAGTCAAATAAGTAATTTTGATCTTCGTTACCAACATATAGCTTTTTTATAGACATAGAAGGAACGTCAATTACACTACCGTGTTTGCCAAAGTAAATTTCAGGATAAATAACATCATTCAATTTATAGCCTTCTGAAGTATATATTTTTCCATTTACACTAACTGATATGCGTTTTAAATTTGGATTAAAAATAATTGAGATTTCTATCCACTTTTTAGATCCAAAAGCTGTTTTTTTGAGAGGAATTGACAGTAAATTAGTTACTCCATCTAAATTGAATTTTAAAAATCCAGAATCTTCAGTATTATTAATATAGGTCAAGGAATATGAATCAGAGTCTTTCATTCCTTTTATTGAAAAGATATTTCCAATAGTTTTCGATTCCCTTATATTCAATAAAAATTCTATTTTAAATGTACCTTTAAAACTTGGACGGGTATGGGAAAAAACACAATACGACGTCCTAACTCCAATTAATTTATCACTAGAATTAAATGAAATGCCTTGTGAGCTTCCAATGTGAGATAAAAGGAATGTTGAAATAAATAATAAAATGCGAATGTTAAACAAGATGTTGTTTTTTAATTTTTCAAAAACAAATATAACTTATTTTTATAAATAGAGTTGATTGCAATTAAATATTCGATGCGCGTTCTGATTAGCTTATTTATAACCAGATATTTAGGGTGCTTTATAAACCCAAACTTTACTTGTCGTTTTTGGAGAAAATGCTCACTGCGTTTTTTGATATTATGGATCTAAAACTAGAATTCTATTTAATAAAAGTTTTACTGTAACGCACAATATCAGTTATTTTTCTTTGAAATATTACCAATATTAAAACTAAAATTATTTAAAAAAGACAATGTTTTTTTCTCATAAAAAAATGGGGAGATTGAAGTTTTCTTAAGGAATTATAGAATCTTATTGTGAAGCCTTCAAACTAAATTATTTAGACCCATATAAACAAGAAGTAAAAAATACTGTCAAATAGTTGCAAAACTATTTAATTTAGCAAAAGCGGATAAATTAATTAGATTAATTTAATTTTAATAGCTAATTAAGGCATGACAGCTATTTAATTAATACTTCAAATATATTTTTGGGTCATATTTAATATTATCTAAAAAAATAAAAATGATGACTTCAAAAATTAAATGGAATAAATTGCTACCAGTATTCATGTCCTTTATAGTTATGGGCTTTGTTGATATCGTAGGAGTATCTACAGGTTATATTCAAAAAGATTTTGATCTTCCTGATAATTATGCACAATTAATACCTTCAATGGCATTTATTTGGTTTTTCTTTTTGTCTGTTCCTGTAGGCATATTTCAAGACAAATGGGGTAAAAAAAATATGTTAGTTTTAGGGATGACCTTTTCAGGAGTGGGAATGTTAATTCCATTTATAGGCTATTCATTTCCAATAATGTTAGCGGCTTTTGTTTTTTTAGGAATTGGAAATACTATTGTTCAGGTATCTGCAAATCCATTGTTACAAGATGTTTCTCCTCGTGAAAAGTTTTCGAGTTTTATGAGTTTAACTCAATTTGTAAAGGCAATTATTTCATTATTGGGCCCTATAATTGCAGCATTTACAGCAACTCAATTCGGTAATTGGAAATTGGTTTTTGCTGTTTACGCAATAACTTCATTAATCGCAGTTTTATGGTTGTATTTCACTAAAATTGAGGAAAGCATTTTAGATAAAGTTCCCGCAACATTCAAATCTTGTTTCTCACTACTTAAAAATCCTTTTATTTTAATGATGGTGGTAGGTATTTTCTTAACAGTTGGTGCAGATGTTGGTATGAATTCAAATATTCAAAAATACTTGATGATTGTATTTTCTTGGGATATCGAAAAAGCGTCTCTTGGTATAAGTGTATATTTTATCGCCTTAATGATTAGTCGTTTTCTTGGAGCTGTATTGCTTAATTTTATAAAACCTCGACTATTATTAGTAATTACCGCAACAATAGCCTTATCAAGCGTATTCTTACTGTTTGTAGCTCCTAATCCTACTATCGGATTAATAGCTATTTTCTTAGTTGGTTTTGGTTCAGGAAATTTATTTCCTTTAATATTTTCAATAACAATTGATAAAATGCCAGATCGTTCAAATGAAATATCTGGGCTTATGATTATGGCTGTTTCTGGCGGTGCCTTTATTCCACCGATTATGGGAGCCATAAGTGAAAGTGTTGGTTTTCTGATAAGTTTAGTGGTTCTGGTTATTTGTATGCTTTACTTGTTCCTAATATCGTTTGTAAATTTAAAAAAGTAAGCTCACTATGAAATATACGATAGACAAAGATCAACGGATTGTAATGACATTGGATGCAGGAGGAACAAATTTTGTTTTCTCAGCGATACAAGGAAATAAACAGGTAATAAATCCAATTAGACTATATCCAAATTCTGAAAATTTGGAGAAATGCCTCGAAACAATTATTACAGGGTTTGAAATAGTAAAAAAAGGATTAAAGGAAGTTCCAGTAGCAATAAGTTTTGCCTTCCCTGGGCCATCTGATTATCCAAACGGAATCATTGGCGATCTTCCAAACCTTCCGGCATTTAGAGGTGGAGTTGCTTTAGGATCTATGCTAGAGAATCATTTCGATATCCCTGTATTTATTAATAATGATGGAAATTTATTTGCTTATGGTGAAGCGCTGTTCGGTTTTATCCCAGAAATTAATAAAAATCTTAAAGAAGTAAATAGTCCTAAGCGGTTTAAAAATCTAATTGGTGTTACGCTTGGAACTGGATTTGGAGTCGGTTTAGTTTGTAATAATCAATTAATTACTGGCGACAACTCAAATGGAGGGGAAGCGTGGTTATTAAGAGATGTTTTAAGCCCAGATTACCACGCTGAAGAACATTTGAGTAGAGAAGGAATACGAAGAAGTTTCGCTGAAAGAGCGGACTTACCAATAATGGAAATTGGGACACCTCAGGAAATTTGTGATATAGCCAGAGGGAAACTAGAAGGAAATAAAAAAGCTGCTATAGCAACATACAATGCTTTTGGAACAGTATTGGGTGAAGCGCTTGCAACTATTATTACCCTTTTTGATGGTATTGTTATTCTCGGTGGAGGTGTTTCAGGGGCTTTTGACCTTTTTGCCCCTGCAATGTTTGAACAAATGGAATCAAAGTTTAAGCTTTACGATGGTAATTCATTAGATCGACTTGTTCCACGAGTATTTAATTTAGAAGACCCAATAGGTAAAAGTAGATTATTAGAAGGCCAACAGAAAGAATTAAAAATTCCAGGCACGAATAAAAAAATCACTTATGACCCGTTTTTAAGAACTGGAGTTGGTGTTTCAAAAAATAGCACTAGTAGTATAATTGGATTGGGAGCATACGCTTTTGCTATTAATAAACTCGATGAGGAGTTTAAAACTTCAAATAAATGACAAAAAAATAAAAATTTTTACAAACCCTGGGGTTGTTGATTTGGGTAATGGGGAGGATTTGCGGGGACTTCATTTTTGCCAACACAAGGAAATCAACCAGGAGAAATGGGTACACTTTTATATAAAGTAATGTTTTAAATAACGAGGAATTAGGTTTTCAATTTTTAATAATTAAAATTAAATATTATGAAGTACAAATTAATTA
>JAAFGY010000158.1 GCA_010365135.1 Flavobacterium sp. | reverse complement strand
CGATGTTGGTGAAATCCACCAACCGGATTTGTATTGCCCTACTCGAAAGAATAACTTTATCTTAGCAACAAAATTCTTTAAGCCGAATCGCTGAGGAATATGCACTATTGATGAATTATGCGAAATTTTGAATAAAATAAAAGAAATCATTAACAAGCTAAAATTATGAAAAACTATTTTGGAAAATTACTAATTGTATTTGCATTGTTGTTTGCCTACGGCTGTGGAGAAACATCAAGAGATAAAAACGAAATTTATTTTGACGCAAAGAATTTTATGCACTATGATTCAAAAACAGGGAAACCATTTACAGGAACAATAAAAGATACAGGACCTTATCCTTGGAATAAGATTGTCGAGCAAAAATATGTGAAAGGTCATGGAGTTCAATACACATGGAAAAACAAAGAAGGAACAACAAGAGCAATTTTTAAATATGATGGAAATTCCAATGTTGTTGGGGAGTTGTATTACAATAATTCTGGTCAATTAATTTCAGAATCAGAGTGGAATGAATTAAACCAAAAAGAAGGATGGTAATGATTAATATATGCTGAGTGAATTAAAATCTGTTGTTAACATTTTGTATAAGTAATGGCAGGGAAAGTGTTAAATATCAAGGTTTGTAGCCCGCTCAAACAGTATAACGGTTTGAAAGGAAAGAAGCCCGCAATCTGCCACTACTCATACAATTTACCGTTACAAGCAAGCCAAAAAATTGACAAATCGACAAATTGAGAAATATGAACAATGAGAAATGGAATGAAATCTGCTTTCTGCTTTCAGAAAATGTAAAAAAGGACATAAGCGAGAATTCATTTGAGCAAAATGTTATTCAAGCATTGAGAGTTTTGGACTGGAAACAATTTTCAGGAGACTATGAAATTAGACCTTCTTACCAAATTGGAGCAGCAAACCGGATAACGCCAGATTTTGTTATTAAATCCTCTGACAATCACAAGCTTTTTGTAATTGAGATTAAACAGCCGAATATTCCGCTTACTTCAACTTTTTAACAACAATTATTTTCTTACATGCGACAGTTGAAATTGGAATATGGAATTTTAATTGGACAAGCAATTCAAATTTTTTATGATGGTCCATTAGCTCAACAAGAAGACCCTGTGCTACTTGACACAATTAGATTTGAAAGGGACAGCGAGAAGGGTGAGAATTTTGTTGAACTTTTTAGCAAAGGGAGTTTTAATTTCGACTTGTTAAATGAATATACATTGCAATCTCTCAAGAAAATTAACCGAAGACAAGACTTCAAACTACTCCTAAATAAAATTTCATCAGGGGACTTTAAGGAGAATGTTTTTAATTTAATAAAGCAAGAATTTATAAGTGAGTATGATGGAGAATTAATAGATTCTGTTTTGAATGAGTTAAACATAGAAATTACAATTAAAAACAAGTTTGGAGAAAATAATTTAGCTCAAACAATTCATTCCCAATCGGAAGAAAGTAATTTAAGCAATTCTATTTCGCCAATAGAGTCAACCTTTTCAAGACAACTAATTAGTTCTAGTGACAGAGATTATACAAAATATTTTTTCAATGGTCAGACACTCGGCAAAAACCGACTTGTTTTAGCGGTTTTAAAGGACTTCGTTGAAAATAATCCAAGTACTTCTTTTAGTCAATTAAAAGCAAAGTTCCCTGACAGTTTGCAAGGTTCAGAAACTTTCACAACCGAGAAAGAAGCGAAACAAAAGAGAGATAGAAGAAATTTCATAAGACCAGACGAACTAATCTCATTAATTGACACGACTATAGCAGTTAGTACGCAATGGGGACTTGGAAATGTTACTCGATTCGTTGACCATTGTAAACGAATGAACATTGAAATAAAAGTAAATCAATGACTCTGAAACGAAGGCCAGCTTGTAACAGCAAAATACCCGGCAAGGCGGGTTTCGGTGCTTCGTGGACAGGAAAGTAGTAAATTGAAGTGCAACTCTCGTAGGAAGTTCATCGGGAAACTCCCGCCCTGCGTGTATTTGCGAGACGTTGTGGGTAATTTTATGGCGCCAATGCAAATGAAAATTCAGTATCTGTAATTTGATCGTATGACAGTTTTAAAAAGTAAAAAGCATATTGAGAAATCTTTATTGTTTTTCTTATTAGGTTTTTTTTGTTCATGTAATTTTCACATCGACAAAGTTTCTACACCAATTGATGTTGCCAAAGACATGTCACGTTCTAAAGAATTAGGATTATTTATTAATGAGTTTGATCCTAATAAAATTGTTATTAATGACACGTTGCAATTTGAGATTGTTAGTGCATGGGTTGAATATAACTGTTATACATCAGACATTGAATACAAATACAAAGCAATAGAAAATTGGACTGAAAGGAAACAATGGAAACTTAAACAAGATTTCAACCCGCTGAATAAAGGCCATTTGTCTTTATTAATAAAAGGAAATTTTAAGGATCAGTTTAAAGCTTATGGTGATAATTGGCAGTTTCACTATTGTCAATTGATTGAAACGAAAGACACTTCAATTTCAAATAATTATACATACTTTGAAACATATGGTCCAGACAGTTATGATAGTTTAACATCAGAAATCAATCTTAGATTTGAGTATTTTGTACCATCTATGGACACAACTAAATATGGAAATTGGAGAAAGTTTGGAGAATTTATTATGACAAGAAGTAAAAACTACCCACAACAGCAAAATACCCGGCAAGTCGGGTTTCAGTTCTTCGTGGACAGGAAAGTAATAAATTGAACTGCAAATCTTCGTAGGAAGTTCATCGGGAAACTCCCGCCCTGCGTGTATTTGCGGGACGTTGTGCCGCATGCTAAAAAAAACAGACAGCTCTTTAACAAATGGACATCATTCAAAAAATAAAAATCAGTATTGACCCAATAGTATCTCTTTCAGACAATGAGTTATTGACTTTTTGTAATGCTTTTGATGCCAAAAGACTTAGAAAGAATGAATATTTTTTAGAAGAAGGACAAGTATGCGATTTTGTTGGTTTTTTAAATTATGGCGTACTTATTTATTTTAAATGCAATGAAAGCGGTGATGAAGTAGCCACTGATTTTGCTTTCGCAGGAGATTGGGTAAATAACAATCAGAGCCGGTTGGCAAATGCTCCTTCAGCAATTAATATTCGGGCAATTGAAGAAACTGAAGTCTTTTTAATCAAGCAAAATGATTTGAATAAACTCTATATACAGATTCCCAAAATTGAACGACTGGGAAGAATATTAATGGAACAGGCGTATCTGAAAATTGTTGAACAAACATTGGAATTGCAGGTTCTTTCGGCAAAAGCAAGATATGAAAATCTACTAAAAAAGCATCCTGAAATTTTTCAAAAAGTACAGCTTTATCATATTGCCAATTATTTAGGAATCGCTCCAAAGTCATTAAGTAGAATTCGAAAGGAATTATTCGGATAAAAAAATTTGGTAACATTTGTGGAGCAATCGGCCAGATTCTCCAACCGATCTTTGTATCATAAATTTTAAAAACAATTTTGATATGAAAAATCGTGTTCTTCTTTTTGCTTTGTTGCTTTCTATAGCATCGACAATTTCAGCCCAGACTGATACAGTTAAATCAACTTTCTGGAAACCGAATCCAAGAAACTATGAGGCAAAACAAGCTTTCGAAGTAGAAAGTCTTTTCCCAATGTTTATGACAGGCGGATACCATGTAGGTTTGGGCTATCGTTACAACAAATTTCGCGTAAGAGTTAGTGTAATTAATGGTGGAACTTACGATTGTGAAGCTGCCGGTACAGAAAATTCTTCGCCCGAATTTAAACGCTATTACAAAACTTCTCCCGGATTATTCTTAGGATACAATATCTGGAAAAACTTGGAAGTCTATTCCTATCTCGAACTTCATACTTTTGAGATTGAACAAAAAAATACCGGTTTGAAAAGAGATATACACAGCACTGATATTGGAGGTGGCGTGAGTTATCAGTTCTTTTTTGGGAAACACATTTACCTTCAACCGGGAATGCATATTTATCTCAGAGGCGATAATAGCGCCGATTTTAATGGAACAGTTTACAATATTCCAAACGTCGACATTGCCCCGGTAGTTCGCGTTGGGTATCGTATTTGGAGTAAATACTAAAATCCATCATTACATTTAATAATGGGCGTATGAAAAAGATAATTATATTAACAGGATTAGCAATAACGACAATGATAATAATATCAGCTGCTTGCTGTATAAACAAGAATAAACTATTAGAAGGCAAAAACGACAGCTACAAAATTCTGCATTATGCCTCATTGGCTGGGAGTTCGCACAACTCCCAGCCTTGGAAGGTGGAAGTGTTTTCAAACGACTCAATTCTTCTTTTTGCCGATACTTCACGATTGCTAAATGTTGTAGATCCTAAAGGTGTAGAGCTTTACATTTCGATTGGGGCATTTCTCGAAAATTTGGATATCGCAGCGAATGCATTGGGGTACAAAACTGCTATAATCCTAAACGATGTTCAAATAAATTCAGCAAAACCAGTTGCATCTATCAAATTAATAAAAACCGGATTACCTCAGAAGCTGGAGGATATAAAGGAATTGGAACTTCGGACTACATTGCGAATTCCGTTCGATACAAACCAAATAAAGAGAGAAGATTGGGAAAAACTGGTTTCGATAGCCCCTGCAAACATCGTTTTTGTTCCTTCCAATTCATGCAATGGTCGTTTTGTAGCAAAAAGTGAATTGGAAGCCTACACCATACAGGCTTATCAGAAAGAAGCACAAGATGAACTTGCATCGTGGATAAGGTTTTCGGATAAAGATGTAAACTCAAAACGCGATGGATTAACTCCGGCAGGTATGGGAATTAAGGGTATTAGCGGTTTTGTAGTACGCAACTTTTTCAAACCCGAAGATTCAAAAAAGGAATCATTTGTGAAGTCAGGTGTGGAAAAAACGCAGAAACAAGTTGAAAACTGCGGTGGATGGCTAATTATTTCGACTGAAAGCGATAAAGGCAACGATTGGATAAACCTCGGAAGAATCTATGAACATTTAAATATTCGCTGCAGGTCATTAAAAATTGGATTCCATCCAATGAACCAAATCATTGAAGTGCCTGAAATCAAACAGCAAGTAAACAAAGAATTGGCGCCAAATCGAAACATCCGGTTTGTTGCACGGATTGGATATGTTGATGAATATCCGGCTCCGGTAAGTAAACGCAGGCCGGTTGAAGATTTTACGATTTTCAGGTAAATAGTAACAGTTTAACAGTTCCTATATGGATATAAATTCAAAGGGAATTAGAAACATTCTAATATTCACAATTATGGCAATAATAACGGCTTGCAGTTCATCAAAAAAGGTGTTTCTGGAAAAGAAATCACAAGAATTCGCATCACAACCCATACCGAAAGAAAATTTACTTACTGAACCTGAGATAAACCATTTGCCGGTTTGAAATTGATTTTGAAGAACTTAAAAAATAGTTGATAAATAATGAAAACAATAAAAACAATACCGTTCGTATTCCTTATCCTGTTAACAATGAATTTAACAGCGCAGGAATCGACTTTGACAAAAGGGAATACCTCCAAACCCATTCTATTAAATTGTGCTTTTGGTGCTGGTACTTTTGCCGCCGGTGAAAATATGGGTGGTTCTGTATTTTTGGGTAGTTCTCTCTCTGCTGACTGGATTCCTGATAAAAAAACTGGTCTTTCTTATGGTCTTGAATCGGGTTTACTCCGTGGAGAAGCACAAGGCAGTAATATTTATGGTATTCCGGCAATCTTTCGACTAGGCTGGCACCCGCATTTGGTTAAAAATGAAAATATTGACCTTTTTGCTTTGGTAAAGGTTGGCTGGGGTTTTGGGATATGGGGTTCTCAATTAGAGACAGATTCAAATCCAAATGGCATAGTTGGCGGGTTTAATTTTGGGAGCAGATACGTTTTAACTCCAAGGTTAGGATTGTATGCAGAACTTGGATATACTTATTATGGACTGGCCAGAAGCAGCAATCATCCTGAATATCCTTTGGGATATGGAAGTGGCAAATTATACACATCATTTGGGTTGTCATTAAAACTTGGCAATTAGGTTTAAAAACAAAAAACATAGCATCAGATAAATGAATAACAATGCGGTTTCAAATACAGAATTAGCTGCTGTCTGCGGCTTATATTGCGGATCTTGCGGAATATTTTTGGCAACTCAGGAAAACGATAGTGAAAAAATACTTCAATATGCCATTGTCTTAAATCAAACTATCGATGAAACCTTGTGTGACGGATGTGGTGCAAAGAGGAAATCATTTCATTGCTCAAAAATGTGCACTTTTATTGACTGTAAACTTAAAAAAGGAGTCGTTTCTTGCGTAGAATGTGAAGATTTTCCATGTAAATCGTTGATTGAATTCAAATCAAAAATGCCTCATCGCATTGAGATAATTCAATCACAAAACAGAATGAAAGAAATTGGCATAGAAAATTGGATTATTGAAATGCAAGCTTATTTTTCGTGTCCTGATTGTAAAACCATGAATAGTGCTTATGAAATAACTTGTCGTAATTGTGGGGAAACGCCAAGTTGTACGTTTGTTTCGGAACATAAAGATTTAATTGAACAATATTTATCTGAATAAATTCTAAAATTGCTTTACTTTTGGCTTGAGAATTACAAAGGAAAAGATTTTAAATTTTATTAATGAAAAAGCACGACAGCACAACTTCAGCTACCCGTCAAGTGCGGCAGCAGTGGTTTTCGTTGGGGATCTTTCCGCTCGGGCTGTTTTTCGGTTTGACAGGAAATCGCCCGCAATCCGCCCCTGCGTGTAGCTTCCTACGTTATGCCTCATTGTAAGACAACCGTAACCGAACAAAATTTCGTAACTTGCGAAACAATTTATATATGAAAAACGAATGGACGAATTAATACAAAATATAAAAAATTTAGCCGAAGTTTATTCTTCAAACTTAAAAGGAAAAATTGAAGCCAGGACAGAAGAGATGAAAGCTGATGATAACTCTCATTATCTTATTTATCGTGTTTTGGGTATTTCTTTGCAAGAAGGACAACTTATTGACCAATATCAAAACACAGGAAGATTTCTTTATAAGTATGCGGGTTCGTTTCTCGAAGAAGCAGCAACTTTGTGTCTGAATTATAAATTTCATGACGGAATAAAAACTAAAGTAGAAAACACGATAGGACAACGACCAAAAACATTTGAAATTGACTTTCTAAATGCGAATGATGCAATTGAAGTTAAATGGAGAGATGCCACGACAGACGGAGACCACATTACAAAAGAATATACAAGAGTTCAGGTGATTAGAAATCACGGATATAAACCTATTCGGGTTATGTTCTATTACCCACAAAGAGAACAAGCAATCAGAATTCAACAAACTCTAAAAACACTTTATGCAGGTGTTGAAGGCGAGTATTATGGTGGTGATGAAGCTTGGGAATATTTAGAAGCATATTCAGGCGTTGACTTGAAAGCTATTTTAACAGAAATTGCTAACGAAAGAACACCTCAAGATGGAAACTGATAAAATATATCACGGAAATTGTGTTGAAAAACTCAACGAAATTGAAACCAACAAAGTTGACTTAATTTACTTTGACCCACCGTTTTTCACACAACGCAAACATAGTCTTACAAATAAGGATAATTCTAAAACTTATGAATTTAGCGACAAATACAACTCTATTGAAGAGTATTTAAAACTTATAGAAAATGTTTTAGAACAATCAAAACGAGTCTTAAAAAATACTGGTAGTGTATTTCTTCATTGCGACAAAACTGCATCACACAATATTAGAGTTGTGATGGATAAAGTTTTTGGGCGTGAAAACTTTCAGAGTGAAATCATCTGGTCATACAAAAGATGGTCTAATGCAAAAAAAGGACTTTTAAATGCTCATCAAATAATTTTCTTTTATTCTAAAACACAAGATTTCAAATTCAATACTCTTTATACAGACTATTCTGCAACAACAAATCTTGACCAAATTTTGCAAGACAGAGAGCGTGACGAAAACGGAAAATCTGTATATAAGAAAGATAAAAACGGAAACGTAATTTTAGGAAAAGAAAAGAAAGGAGTTCCACTTTCTGACGTTTGGGAAATTCCATATTTAAACCCCAACGCAAAAGAAAGAACTGGTTACCCAACTCAAAAGCCAGTTTTGTTATTAAATCAAATTTTAAATATCGTTACAGACGAAGGCGATTTGGTTGTTGACCCGTTTTGCGGAAGTGGAACAACTTGCGTTTCGGCAAAATATTTAAAAAGAAAATTTATCGGAATTGACATTTCCATAGATGCTGTTGAACTTGCTAATTCACGTTTAGAGGAAATGGTTATTTCTGAATCAAATTTACTAAACAAAGGAACAAACGAGTACCAAGAAAAGACAGTTAAAGAATTAGCTATTTTGCAAAATATTAATGCTTTCCCTGTTCAAAGAAATAGTGGAATAGACGGGTTTTTGAAAGACCATTTTGAAAACATGCCAGTTCCTGTGAAAATTCAAGGAGAATTTGAAACGATTGAAGATGCCATTGAGAAACTAGAAAAGGCATCTTCTGGGAAAGACTATAAAATGAAAATCATTATCCAAACAAGAGAAACAGGAATAAGCAGACTATTTGGTTTTGAATCCAATGTAACTATAATAAAATCGCTTGAATTACAGACTAAGGATTTAATAAAGAAGAACAACGAAGGCATAACACGCAATATAGCCAATGGCGGGTTTAGTAGTACTTTGAAGCGTTCTGCTACGCATAAAGTTTTGTAACGGTGGACAGTAACGCAGCCCGCATTCTGCCACTGGCCATATTTCCAACCGTTACCGCCAAGTTTAGGGGGCCGCACAAAACTAAATATGTTTCCTAATAAAGAAACATTTATATTTGCATAAACTTTATAATATGACAGCGAAATTTCGGGTTGAGTTATTAGTTGACGCAGCTGA
>JAAFGY010000157.1 GCA_010365135.1 Flavobacterium sp. | reverse complement strand
ATATGAAGTTTAAATAGACCATTGTTTACAATTACTCGGTCTATAGTTGTTTTATTGGCGAACAATTGTCATTGTGTTAGTATCCAAACTAATAGAAATTTGGTAATTACCTGCTTCTCCAGTTTTCAGTTTCCATTTATTGTCTGGACCATCGCAACCATTCGTTACTATATAATTTATATTAGATAAAGCTTGATTTGGTGTTGCGGGATTTACCCAATCTCCATCACACCAATCTCCTTTAAATTTTGAAATTTTAAATTCTCCAGTTGCATTGCTGCTTCCTAATGCACCATTAAAAACAAAAGCACCGTTCGAGTAAGTCATTGCGGTTGGACTCACTATATTCCATCCATTTGGCCCTCCATCGCCTATGATATATAAGCTGACTTTTTTTATACTAATTGTGTTATTTTGGGTATTCAATGTTATTTTATACCTACCTACATCTCCAGATCCAATTGACCATTTGTTGTCTACTGTGCATCCTGAATTTTGAGCTACATCTGTTGATGATAAAGACTGACCGTCTACTAATGGTCTATACCATTCTCCACACCAATTTCCTTTTGAACCTGCAAGTATTTTAAAACTTCCTTGGGTTAAGTTAGCTTCATAAGTGAATATAAAAGGATTTGTTTTACTCTGAGTAAATGGTTTTGGATTATCAATATTCCAACCACTTGGCGACGCATCACCCACAATCCAAATTTCTGAAAATGGAGGACCTAAAATTGATTCTATATTTATGGTCAAATTCAATAAATCTGCTGTTATTTTGTACTGTCCAGCCTGAGTAATTTGCCATTGCAAATCTTGGCCGCTTCCTCCTATATTATGAACCATTTTGGCAGCATCTGTTGGGTCTTTAGTATAAAAATCTTGACAAAAACAACCATCTCTATTAATCGGTAATTTGAAAGTACCAGTATTTAATTGCCCTTGATAAACAAATACTCCTGGTGTTGTAGTTGATAGTGTTAAAGGCAAGGCTTTAGAAATATCCCATCCTACCGAAGTCGCACTGCCTATAAGATACAACTCTTTTGAAACTGGCAAATAAGGAGTAATCGTGAAAGAAACTGTTGAAACTTGAGCTACTACACTTGCATTGGAAACCGTAGCGGTTAATCTTGCTTCGAATTTTTGTGCAATCCCTGGTTGAACCCCAAAAGTGTTTAACAATATATAATTTAGCGCACCCCAATTGAGTGAAAACAAGAATTTATTTGTTCCCATTTCATATTCCAAAGGATTGGCAAAATTGTTTCCTTCCTTATCAATTTGAAGCACATAATTAATTGAGGCACTCGTGCCTTTATTGGTACCTGTTGTCCAATTAAAAGTTAAATTTTCATTTGGTTTACGCTCGTCAAGAATTATATCTGCACTGGAAACAGTAAGTTTCAATTCATCATTGTTATTAAGGATTGGATCACTTAATAAATCCTCACAAGATGTATTCATTAGTGCCATAAATAATACACCTAGAATAGTAATCGTTTTTATTATATGTTTTTTCATAATTAAGTTTTTTAATACCCTGGATTTTGAGTTAATTTTGGATTTCTATCTCTTTCTATTTGAGGAATCGGGAATAATAAATGTTTTGATGATGCATTGGTTTTACCAATCGAATGAAGAAAATCAAGTGCGTATTGACCATTATTTACTCTGATAAGATCAAACCATCGTTGCCCTTCAAAAGCAAGTTCAACTCTTCGTTCTTTTAAAACAACATCTTTAAATGCTTCTTTACTTAATCCCAATGCAACATTTGGCAAACCTGCTCTATTTCGAACTTTATTTAAAGGAACTAAAGCTTGCGCCATTTGTCCAAGCTCATTCAAAGCTTCCGCTTTCATCAGCAATATATTGGAGAATCTCAATATTGGAAAATTCAATGGACTATTGTCGAAAGAAGACGAAACACTTAGTGGTACTAAAAACTTTCTGACATTGTATCCTGTTGTCGAATAGGTAGCATTATATGTTTTTCCATCAAATGGGGGACAACCGGAATAGAATGTGCTAACTGCTTTTCTACTATCATTTGCTTCGTAAGAATTAATAAATTCTTGAGTAGGTTGGTTCCATCCATACCCGCCTCCAACAAAATTACTTCCTCTTGGTCCCATAAATGGACTTGTCCAAGAAGCTTGATTTTCATTATTCCAAAAACTATATCCTCCATCTTTTGCATATTGAACTTCAAAAAGTGACTCTACAGAATTTTCGGTTGCTGGATTAAAATTATCAGAATAATTGGCATTCAAAGCAAAACCCAAACCTTCTACTTCTGTAGTTAAATCCACTACTTTTTGCCAATTATTCCCAAGTGTTTGATACACTTCTGCCAATTCTCCCAAAGCAGCTCCTTTGTTTGTCCTACCAATATCACTTCCAGAATACTCGCTTTTATTGGGTAATAAAACGGCTGCTTTTTCTAAATCAGAAATAATTTGTTGATAAATTATATCTTTAGAAACTCTTGCAGGATATAATTCCGAATCTGAACTTTGAGGAGAGGTAATCAAAGGTAAATCTCCAAAATAACGTACCAGAATAAAATAATAATGCGCTCTTAAAAAATAAGCCTCTCCCATTGAGCGTTTTTTTATGTTCTCATCAATAGTCATTCCTGAGGTTACAGATAGCACTATATTAGCCCGAAGTATACCGGGCCAAGGACCTCTCCATATATCCAATACACCCTGATTATCTGTACTCGTAACGAAATTAGACATGTCCTGAGTTTCAATACCGTCAGATCCACCACCAGCTCCAACAATACTATTTCCTGCCATAATATCAGATGCCCACATTCTGAGATTGTATAATTTAGGCCATTGCAAAGGTTGGTAAACACCATTTACCAATGTGATCAATTCTTGTTCATTAGTTGGATAATTGGAAGTATTGATGGTGTCCAAAGGCGCTTTATCCAAAAAATCATTTGAACAATGTGTAGCAGTAACTATTACTAATACTAAAACTATAATTTTTATTAATTTCATGTTTTCTATTTATTAAAATCCAACATTTATTCCAAGTGAAACTGTTCTTGTTAATGGATATACATTATTATCAATTCCATTACTGGAAACCTCTGGATCAAAACCTGTATAATTCGTGAAGGTGTACAAATTCTGTCCTGATACATATACTTTTGCATAATCAAAAATTTTCTTTCCAGGAAAATCAACAGGAATGGCATAAGAAAATGTTACATTTTTGATTCTTAAATAGGAACCATCTTCAATGTATCTTGAGGAAGCTCTATTATTGTTATTTGGGTCACCATAAACTGCTCTTGGAATACTGTTACTAGTTCCTGGAGCAGTCCATCGATCTAAAACCGCTGCCGATTGGTTAGTAGTAATGGACATCGCTTCTGTATACAATCTATTGGCATTGAAAATATCATTTCCATAAACCCCTTGAAGATAGAAACTAAAACTAAAGTCACCATAAGACAAAGTGTTGTTCAATGAACCAGCAAAATCAGGATTAGGGTTACCAATAAAAGTTCTGTCTACATCAGTAATTAAACCATCATTATTCAAATCTTTGAATCTAACATCTCCTGGTGAAGTACTGTTACTTGATGAAGTTCCTTCTACTTGTACTGCATGATTATTAATTTCAGTTTGTGTTTGAAAAATACCATCTTGAACAAAACCAAAGAATACATTAACAGGATATCCTTCTTGAATTCGCGATACATTATAGTTTAACCCCAATCCTCCTGTTATTAAAGGTGCATCTCCGTTTAAATCAATTACTTCATTTCTGTTCATTGAAAAAACAATATCCGATGTCCATAAGAACTTACCTTTCTGAATATTTTTTGTATTTAGGACTAATTCAACACCTTTATTTTGAATTTTTCCAGCATTGATATAAGGAACATAGATGTCCGAATAACCTGAAGTTACAGGAACCGACTGAGGAACTAACATATCGTTTGTATTTTTTACATACGCATCAAATGTTATTTTTACACGATCATCAAAAAGCGAAGCATCAACCCCAATATTATACTGTTCCTGAGATTCCCATTTTACATTTGAATTAGGCAAAACAGTTGGAACAGCAGCGCTTACATAAGTACCATTAAAATTATACAAATAGGTGTTGTAGTTCGATGAGAATGAATAATTTCCAATTTCTTGGTTCCCAGTAATTCCATAACCCAATCTCATTTTCAAATCGTTAATAGCCTTTGATTTGAAAAAGCCTTCATTCGAAATTCTCCATGCCAATGAACCCGAGGGAAATGTTCCATATTTATTTCCTTCACCAAATCTGGAGGAACCATCTCTCCTTACAGTTGCAGTTGCATAATATTTTCTTTTATAGTCAAAATTAGCTCTGGCAAAAGTTGAAAAAATAGCCCATTCTGATCCGCTTCCACGTAATGTTGCTTGATCAATTCCATTATTTAAAGTTTGCGTGTTTTCGCTTGGAAAATTTTGAATAGATCCATTGATATATTCAAATTTATTTTCCTGAGCACTTGTCCCAACGACTCCTGTTACACTTATTCCGTTATCAAACTTTTTCTGATACGTCAAGGTATTATCCCACAGCAAAGTAATGGCTTGGTTTGAAGATTCTGCTAAATATGCATTCTGACTTACTTTACTGTCCCAACTATAAGAAGGTGCCCAAGTTCTAGTTTTCCAAAAATTTGCTTCCGCTCCTAAAAGGGTTTTAAATTTAAAGTCTTTCAAAATAGTTAATTCTCCAAAAATATTTCCCTGAATATTATATCCCTTTGTCGAATTCTCCACAATAGTCGCTTTTCCTATCGGATTATCTAAATCACCAGAATATATTGGTTGACCTATGGGTCCTGAAACATCACCATCTTCTCTATAAATTGGCTGTGTAGGTAAAGAAAGTAGGGCATTTTGAATATTAAAATCCCCAGAATTTTTTACATCATAATTTAATTTCAAGCTATTACCAAACTTCAAATTGTCTGAAATCTTTGTATCACTGTTGAATTGTAAAATATATCTTTTATACCCTGTGTTCAGAATAATCCCTTTTTGGTCAAAAACATTTATCGAGGTATATATTTTTGATTTATCATTTCCTGTCATATAGGAAAAGGTATAATTATTTTGAAATCCAGTTTTGAAAAATGCATCCACCCAATTTGTTCCAATACCCAAAGAAGAAGGATTCACAAATTCAGGATTAGGAGTTAATCCCGCATTGTTCAGTATTTCATTGTGCAAAGCCGCAAACTGCGAGGCATTTAGCACTTGCAGCATTTCTGTTGCCTCAGATACGCCAGTCGACACATCGAAGGTAACTGAAGACTTACCAACTGTACCTCTCTTGGTTGTAATAATGACAACACCATTTGAACCTCTAGCTCCATAAATTGCTGTTGAAGATGCATCTTTGAGCACTTGTAGGCTTTCAACATCGTTCATATTAACTTGATTTAAACCTCCGTTCAAAGGCATTCCATCTACAACTATTAACGGATCATTATTACCGATTGTCCCAGTACCTCTGATTCTAAAGGTGGGATTTGTCCCGGGTTGTCCAGACGAGATTACTTGAACCCCAGCAGCTCGACCCTGAATAGCTTCACCAATGTTAGCCACCGGTTGTCGGCTTAAATCGGCTAATTTAACAGTTGATATTGAACCCGTTAAATCTTTTAATTTAACTTGGCCATAACCTACTACTACAGTATTGAGTGAAGTAGCCTCCAATTCCAATTTTATTTCCATAAAATTTTCATCAAGTATTTTTATTTCTTTAGATTTATAACCCACATAAGAAACAATAAAAGCTCCGTTTGCTCCTGAAACTGAAAGAGTAAAATTTCCTACAGCATCTGTGGTTACACTTTGACTGGTGTTTTTAAGCTGAACATTTGCTCCTGGTAAAGGTGAATTGGTTTCATCCAAAACTTTACCTGAAAGTTTAATTTTTCCATTTTGCGCCATCATAATGAATGGTGAGACAAGAAAAATTATGAAAAATAGGGCGAATTTTGTCCTATCAGTTGAAGTGAATTTCATAATACATTTTTTTTGTTAGTTAAAATTGCATACAATTGTGTTAAAATGAAACACAATCAATCAATACAAATTTGCAAAAATAACCTGCAGGGAATACTGCTCAAAAAATGCATATAGATTTTTAAGATATAAAACAAGGGGACAATAATCTTAAACAACTGATTATATTTGAGTTAAAAATAATTAGTGTTGTTTAAGCATATAGAAAAAAGGGGTTAATTATAGTTTTAAAGTGGTTTTTTTTAGTAATTTTTGATCAAAATCGTCCTTATTGATTATTGAATTATTGCGGATTTTAGTTTTATAAGCATAAATGGAGTTGACAGAATAGCCTAAAATTTGCGCTATAATTTCATTATGTGTAATTCCTAACCTTATTAATGCATAAATTCTTAATTCTTTTGAAAGTAACTGCTCTTTATTTAAATTGATTTTATGCTCATCTTTCATTAATAAATTAAACTCTTTAATGAAATTGGGAAAAAGATTGATAAATGCAGTATCAAAATTCTCAAGTATCTTCTCTTTTTCTCGCTTAAGATTATAACTAGAAATTGTCTGTTCTGCTTTTTCATAATTTTTATCATCAAGATATTTTTTAATTTTAGAATTTAAGGCACTGAATTTTTCAAAAACCAATTCATTTTGTGTAAAAAATAATCCTAAATATTCTTCCTTGATTTTATTCGCCTCTAACAGTTGAAAATTCGCCTCTTTAATTTCTATATTCTTTGATTTTATTTTTGCATTAACTTTGGTCAATTGCTTGTTTATACTTTCCAAGTTGTGATGTGCGTCCGCAATAATTTTTTTTGCTTTGTTTAACTTTCGATATTGAAAATAAATAATGATCACAAAACAAATAGCAAGAATTAAAAATGAACTGGCAATAATGTACTGCCAATATAGCCGCTGCTTTTCATTTTCAACATTTTTTAGAATTTCGTGCGCAATAAAAGGTAAAATGGCACCAACTTGTATTTTGCGTTGTTGCGCACCATAAAAAATCGCATCTCCATTGGCCTTTTGAATGAGTAAAGAAGCATTTTGAAGATCACCTTTCTTAAATAAAAGTTCAGAAAGCTTAATAATCGCAAGTGATTCTTTGGTAGAAGTAGCTATATCTGAAATCACAGCTTTCGAAAAATGATTGATAGCTTTATCACTCTGGCCCAATTGCTGATAAATATCTCCCAACATATAATGAACCAAGGCTTTATCATGTTGTTTGTAATCTCCTTTTAAAAGAAGGTTAAATTGAATAAGTGCCTCGTTCACTTGCTTATTCTTGGAGGTATTAAATGCTTTTAAAAAGTAGTGGAAAAAACCGATTCCATCAGTCAAAGCAAGTGCTTTTTCTCTATACTTTCGAGCTAAGTCATTATATTCCTTTTGGAAATAAGGATTATTACTGTACTCAGCCATATCTCCATAACAACGACCTAATATTCCATAATATAGTGTTCCATAATTTTCTTTTGATTCATTTTGCTTTAAGGGTTCCAAAAAATCTAAAGCTTCTTTATACATGCCGGATGAAACACATATATCAGCTAGGTTCATATTTGCATTGGCGATCAGAACTTTATTATTTAATTGAAGCGCCAAATTTTTAGAATTAATTCCATAGTAAAAAGCAGAATCTCGCTTGAAAAATTTAAATTGATAAAACATTTGCTCATTAAAATGATAACGAGCAAGTAAGTCACTTTTTGGTGTTTTTTTTAAAATTTGCCTAAGACTGTCTATTTCAAACAATTTTTTTTGATCAAATTTTGAGGAATTTTGAATACTTTGATTGACTTCTTTAAAAATACCATTTTCTTGACTTTTACAAAGGGTGGTAGTTAAAAAACAAATCGCTACTACAATTTTCAGTTTTCTTAGAGAACGCGATTTTTCCATACTTAATTTTTTTAAGCCTTATACTAAAATTTGAACTCACAAAAAACAATTACCTTAAGCGCAATTTTTGTCTATCAATTATTAAACACTATTTTTAATTCATTTGTATCTGCTACACAAACCTATTCTTTGACAAATATAGGTAAGTTATTTTACAGTATATTCAATAACAATGTCACAAAAATTAGTTGAAGTTAGAGAATATCATTTACAATAAATGACCAGTAAAACTGTGCCTCTCACCCTTTACCTCATTCAGCTGCACAAAAACAGGATTAACCATAAATTCCGAAACACTACTTTAGATGACAGAAGAACAATTGAATGGTTTCAAAGAATTAGCAGAAAGTTTAAATCAAAATACACAACAAGCTTTCGAAATATACAAAGAAGCAGTAGATAAAATTGATGACAGAGTAGAAGGTCGTATTCACAAAAAGAAAAAAAATAAGCCAATTCTACCTTGTTTAGATCAAATATTAGAAATTTGAAACTTGTCATTCTTAATAAAATCATTAAGTCACAAATTGATAAATGTGTTAATTATTTGAAAATTTCACTTATAAGTGAAATATTTATATACCTTTGTAGACCTTTTTAAAACAATGAATTGCGAGATAGTAAAATTAGAAGAGTTTAGTGGCAATGAAGCTTCAGTATATTCTATTTATATTGAGGAAGAAAAAATGACTTTATATGATAGATTTGTTATTGAAAATAAAGAACGTTTTTTACCGGAAATAATAGACATTAATAAAAGATTGATTAACATTGGCAAAATTGGTGCTAGAGAAATTTTCTTTAAACTTAACGAGGGAAACCCTAGTGATGGAGTTTGTGCATTATATGATAATCCAAACTCAAATTTAAGACTGTATTGTATAAGATATGGTACAAGTATTGTACTAATTGGTGGAGGTGGACACAAACCAAAATCAATAAGTGCTTTACAGGAAGATAAAAAACTAACAGATGAAAATTATTTCCTTAGAGAACTTTCAAAGGAAATTAAACAAAGAATGTCAGACAAAGA
>JAAFGY010000156.1 GCA_010365135.1 Flavobacterium sp. | reverse complement strand
TTTGCATCTGGAAATGATTTTTTCAAAGCATCAGTAAGTGCTACTGGAAGTTCTTCGGCTTTAATTTCCGTGTAACCATCTGTTGGTACGACTGCTACTTTAGACGGGTCAACTCCCATAGATGGTGGAGTCTGAGTTGCGGTCGTTTCTGTGGTAGCTGGTTTTGTTATTGCACTCTCTTTTTCAGGAGCCGTTTGTGCAAATGCTGATAAACTTCCTAATAGAATTACAGCTGACAAGATTAACTTTTTCATAATGTGTGTTTTAATTTATTTCTAATTCGAGTTCGGATTTTTTTTATTTATTAATCCATTTTCCATTTTCATTAACATCTAAGGAACCTACTTTATCCCCTACTTCAACTTGCAATTTGTATTCTTTCTTTTCGTTGATGTAGGCATTGACAAGTTTTGCTTCTGGCACTGATTTTTTCAACGATTTGAGTATTGCAACTGGTACCTCTTCAAGTTTCACTTCCGTATAACCTTCGGGAACTTCTGATGGCGCTTGTGTAGTAGTTGTGGGAGTTGTAGTAGTTTCTTTCTGTGGAGTTTTCCCTTCTTCTATTGCAGTTTGAGCAAATGTTGACAAACTTCCTAATAGAATCGCTACTGACAAGATTAAATTTTTCATAATGTTTATTTTATAATTGTTTATAATTGTTTTACTCTTCAGACAATGAAATTATTGTGCCGTTAATTTCAGACGACCTTCGGTATCTACAAAATGTTGATTTTTAGCTATTTAGCATTTTAAATGAAATTAAAAGCTAAACACAAAATGTATAATTTGTTTAATTAATGTGTATTTTTTACACACTTTATTCAATAGATTCTTGCTATGTATTGAATAAATTTCCTTTTTATCAACTCATTCTCTTATTTATAAAATATTTTTATTTTAAAATATTTAACATAAAACAACTGTTAGTAAACCTTTAGAATTTGTATTTTTAAAAACAATAAAACCCCAAAATTTAATGAAAAAAATTGTTTTTATAACACTGATAATGATCAACTTAAATGCGATGGCACAAAACACAATGTCCCCAGAATTACTTTTAAAACTTGGAAGAGTAAGCACTTTAGGACTTTCGAAAGATGGAAAAAATATAGTTTACAAAGTAGATTTCCCTTCTGTCGAAGAAAATGCATCGAATTCTAAATTTTATACTTCACCAATAAATGGTGGAACACCAACCGAAATAAAAGATACTAAAGAATTATTAAACAACAAAAATGTTTCAGCCGACGGGAAATATATTGTTTATGATGATGAAGTGAAAATCGATAAAGTTCACGGAAAAGATTTCTATTCTGAACTCGAAAAATCGAATGTTCAAATCTATAATGGTTTGGATTATCGCCATTGGGACAAATGGAATGAAGGCAAATTCAATCACGTTTTTTATAAAGAAAACAAAGATGATTCTGTTGGAATTGACATTTTGAAAGGCGAAAATTTCGATAGTCCACAAAAACCTTTTGGCGGAGACGAAGATTATATTTGGTCACCAGACAGCAAAAGTATTTTATACGTTTGCAAGAAAAAATCGGGAACTGCTTATGCAACAAGTACAAATACGGACATTTATGAATATAATTTAGAGACTAAAAAAACCATTAATAGAACCGAAGGCAATTTAGGTTACGACACGCAACCTAAATTTTCGCCGACCGGAAATTTAACTTGGTTGCAAATGAAACGCGATGGTTATGAAGCCGATAAAAACGATATTATTGTCAATTTTAAAGGAATGAATATCAATTTGACAGCAAATTGGGACGGAACTGTTGAAAGTTTTCTTTGGAGTGTCGATGGAAAAAAAGTGTATTTTCAAGCGCCAATTGACGGAACAATCCAATTATTTGAAGTAGATTTTCCGGGTTTAACTAAGAAATTGCCTCAAGTCATTCAATTAACCAATGGCGATTTTGATATTGCTAGTTTAGTAAGTTTATCTGGAGAAAATATTATTGTCACCCGAACAGATATAAACCACGCAGCCGAAATTTATTCTTATAATTTAAAGAAAAAAACTTGGCATCAATTATCAAATGTGAATACCGAAACCTATAAAAATTTGGCGTTAAGCAAAACCGAAAGAAGATATGTCACTACAACTGACGGCAAAAAAATGTTAGTTTGGGTTATCCTTCCTCCGAATTTTGATGCTTCAAAAAAATATCCAACATTGCTTTATTGTCAAGGTGGACCACAATCTCCTTTGACACAATTTTATTCTTTCCGCTGGAATTTTCAATTAATGGCGGCCAATGGATACATTGTTGTAGCGCCTAATCGTCGTGGAATGCAAGGTCATGGTGTGGAATGGAACGAGCAAATTAGCAAAGATTGGGGCGGACAAGTTATGGACGATTACCTTTCAGCAATTGATGATATTTCCAAAGAAAAATATGTTGATAAAACTCGTTTGGGTTGTATTGGCGCTAGTTATGGCGGTTATTCTGTATATTATTTAGCGGGAATTCACAACAATAGATTCAAAACATTTATTGCTCACGACGGGGTTTTCAATACTCAAAGTATGTTTGGCACAACGGAAGAAATTTTCTTTAACTATTGGGATTTTGGCGGAGCCTATTGGGAAAAAGACAATGCCACTGCTCAAAAGGCCTACACCAAATTCAATCCTATCAATTTTGTAGATAAGTGGAATACACCAATATTAATTATTCAAGGTGGAAATGATTTTAGGGTTCCAATTGGTCAAGCGCAAGAGGCGTTTCAAGCAGCTCAAATGCTTAGCATAAAAAGCAGATTATTGTATTTTCCTGAAGAAAATCACTGGATTTTAAAACCTCAAAATGCATTAGTTTGGCAAAGAGAATTTTATAAATGGTTGAAAGAAACCTTGTAAATACTTGCCAGTTTTTAGACACAAAAAATCCCATTTCTTAGGAAAATGGGATTTTTTAAATATAAATCTAGTTTTTATTCGGGATCATTCATTTTAAAAGTATCCATAAAAGCTGTGGTATAATCCCCAGAAATATATCTCGAATCATCCATCAACTGTCTGTGGAAAGGAATTGTTGTTTTTATACCTTCAATTACAAATTCATCTAAAGCTCTTCTCATTTTGCTAATCGCTTCTTCACGGGTTTGAGCCGTTGTGATCAATTTTGCAATCATAGAATCGTAGTTTGGCGGTATGGTATAGCCAGAATAAACGTGCGTATCCAATCGAACTCCGTGACCTCCAGGCATATGAAGTGTGGTTATTTTTCCTGGTGATGGTCGGAAATCGTTGTAAGGATCTTCGGCATTGATACGGCATTCGATCGCATGCAATTGCGGCAAATAATTTTTTCCGGAAATTGGAATACCTGCAGCAACCATAATCTGCTCGCGAATTAAATCATAATCAATAACTTGTTCCGTAATTGGATGCTCAACCTGAATACGCGTATTCATTTCCATAAAATAGAAATTACGGTTTTTATCTACCAAAAATTCTACTGTCCCTGCACCTTCATACCGGATGAATTCCGCGGCTTTTACTGCTGCGGCACCCATTTTTTTTCTCAATTCGTCGGTCATAAATGGCGAAGGAGTTTCTTCAGTCAATTTTTGATGACGTCTTTGTACAGAACAATCTCTTTCTGAAAGATGGCATGCTTTTCCATAAGCATCCCCTACAACTTGAATTTCAATGTGCCTTGGTTCTTCAATAAGTTTCTCTAAATACATTCCGTCATTGCCAAAAGCTGCAGCTGATTCTTGACGAGCGCTTTCCCAAGCTTTTAATAATTCTTCATCTTTCCAAACGGCCCGCATTCCTTTTCCTCCTCCTCCAGCAGTTGCTTTTAGCATTACTGGATATCCCATTTTTCGAGAAAGTTTTTGTGCTTGTTCAAAAGATTCTAAAAGTCCTTCGGAACCTGGAACACAAGGTACTCCAGCAGCTTTCATGGTGGCTTTGGCCGAAGCTTTATCACCCATTCTGTCAATCATTTCTGGGGATGCGCCTATAAATTTAACGTTATGTTCTTGACATATTTTCGAAAATTTTGAATTTTCGGATAAAAATCCATATCCAGGATGTATTGCGTCGGCGTTTGTAATTTCGGCGGCAGCAATAATATTTGACATTTTAAGATACGACAAGTTGCTGGGAGGTGGGCCAATGCAAACAGCTTCATCTGCAAACTTAACGTGTAAACTTTCGGCATCGGCTGTTGAATAAACCGCTACAGTTTTGATGCCCATTTCTTTACACGTCCTAATGATGCGAAGCGCAATTTCTCCTCTATTTGCAATCAATATTTTTTTAAACATTTTTTTTGAATTATGAGTTATGAGTTAAAAGTTATAAATTATGAAAGGCAAAACCAATTCATAATTTATAATTCACAATTTATAATTTCTAGGATGGATCTACTAAAAATAACGGTTGGTCGTATTCAACTGGTGACATATCATCTACTAAAATTTTAACAATTCGACCGGAAACTTCTGATTCTATTTCATTAAATAATTTCATTGCTTCAATAACACAAAGTACATTTCCTTTGGCAATGGTACTTCCTACTTCGACAAACATGGGTTTATCAGGTGAAGGTTTTCTATAAAAAGTTCCAATAATTGGAGATTTAATAGTGATATAATGGGAATTTTCTGCGACTGGAGTTGCAGCAACTGGTGCAATTTGCTGAGCAGCTACTGATTGTTGAAGAACTGGTTGAGCTGGCATTTGGACGTATGTCGCTTCGGACACATTCCCTTCTAATGTTGTTCTAATGGTGATTTTCACATCATCCATCTCCAATTTAACTTCAGCAACTCCTGAATTTGCTACAAATTTGATTAGGTTTTGAATTTCTTTTAAATCCATGGTTATTCGTTTTTAGTTTAATTTTAGTCTTTATCATAAGCCCATTTTAGGTAAATAGATCCCCAAGAGAATCCACCTCCAAAAGCGGCAAATATAATTGTATCTCCTTTTTTAAATAAATGTTCAAAATCACTTAGAACTAAAGGTAAAGTTGCAGAAGTAGTATTTCCGTATCTTTCTATGTTCATTAATACTTTTGAATCTTCTAAATCCATTCTATTGGTGGTTGCATCAATGATTCTTTTATTTGCCTGATGAGGAACTAACCACGCAATATCATCGTGGCTCAAATTATTTCTCTTCATAATTATCTCACAAGCATCGGCCATGTAAGTCACCGCATATTTAAAAACTGATTTTCCGTCTTGGATAATATTATGCAGATTATCAATAACTGTTTGTTCTGACGCTGGCAAAAGTGAACCTCCGGCAGTCATTTTTAAAAAATCTCTTCCATCGCCATCGGTTCTTAAGTATTCATCTTGTAAACCTAATCCTTCGAAATTGGGTTCAAATAAAACGGCTCCCGCACCATCTCCAAAAATGATACAAGTTGCTCTATCGGTATAATCGACTATAGAGGACATTTTGTCGGCTCCAATCAATAATACTTTTTTATATCTCCCTGATTCTATATAAGCAGCAGCAGTTGACATTCCAAATAAAAAGCTGGAACAAGCTGACTGTAAGTCGTAAGCAAATGCGTTTGTTGCGCCAATTTCTGTTGCAACATATGCACCAGTTGAAGCTACGGGCATATCTGCTGTTGCCGTTGCCATTAATAACAAATCTATTTCTAGAGGGTCAATGTTCGCTTTCTTTAGTAAATCTAGAGCGGCATTAATAGCCAAAAATGAGGTTCCTTTACTATCATCTTTAAGAATTCTTCTCTCTTTTATTCCTGTTCTTGAAGTTATCCACTCATCATTTGTGTCAACTAATGTTTCTAGCATCTTGTTTGTAAGCACATAGTCTGGAACGTAAGCTCCAACAGCAGTGATTGCGGCTGTGATTTTATTCATTCTATTCTGTTATTTCTAGCAAAATGTTGCCGTTTGAAAAATTTCTAAAGGACTCGAAAATTACAAAAAAATTTCTAATCCTTATCGTTTTAGTAATTCTTATTTAATGAAAATTATAAACAACAAAAAAACTCTCACTAGGTGAGAGTTTGAATATCATTTACAAAAATGAATTAAGCAACAGCTACAGATTTATCTATAACAACTTGACCTCTGTAATACATTTTCCCTTCATGCCAGTAGGCTCTATGATATAGATGCGCTTCGCCAGTAATTGGGCAAGTAGCGATTTGAGCTACAGTAGCTTTATAATGTGTTCTTCTTTTATCTCTTCTTGTTTTCGAGATTTTTCTCTTAGGATGTGCCATTTTACTATATTATTTATCCGTTAATAGTTGCTTTAATTTGTCCCAACGTGGGTCAATATTTTCTTCTTTTTGTTCTTTTGTATGCTCTTTTTTAAGTTCTTTTATGGTCAATTCTTTCAGTTTTGTCAAGGCTTCAGTATTTAAACTTCCATCTTTTATTCCGGGATGAATTCGTCTTAGAGGAACTGAAAGCACAATCATTTCATAGATATATTGTGCAATATCTATTTGATACTCTCCGTGTGGCAAAATAAGCAACTCTTCGTTGTCATTATTAAAAGCATCTCCAAAACGCACTATCAAATTCATTTTACCTTTTACAGGCAAATCAAATTCTTCGTTTGTCATATCACAAGGTACGTTTACGGTTCCTTTATGTTTGAAAGCCAACTCTATTATGGTGCTTTTTTTCTCTAAAACTACATTTACTTTGATGTCTGAACTATTATATTCATGATAATCAAAGATTTCAAAGAACGCATTACCTATTTGATATTCAAAATGATGTTTTCCTGTCTTTAATCCTATAAAAGGAATTAAATATTCTTTTGTCTTGTTCATTTCAACAACAATTTGCCCTAAACTTCGGGAGTGCAAAGATATAAAATTATTGGAAATCTAATAATGTTATTTATCTTTTTTTGTTTATATCTGTTTTTCTTTTGTTTTTAGCGGTTTTTGGCTGATTTCTGCATATTGATTTCTGGAATTATAGATATCAATTGCAAGGTAAACTGCTTCTTTAAACGAATTATAATCGGCAATTCCTTTTCCCGCAATGTCATAAGCAGTTCCATGATCTGGCGATGTTCTAATTTTATCTAAGCCAGCCGTATAATTTACTCCTTTGCCAAACGACAATGTTTTGAAAGGAATTAGACCTTGGTCATGATAAGTGGCAACAATGGCATCATATTTTTCATATTGATTGCTTCCAAAAAATCCATCAGCTGCGAAAGGTCCAAAAACTAATGTGCCTTTTTCAAATAATTTTTTTATGGTCGGTTTTAATATTTCGTCATCTTCTTTACCAATAACTCCTCCATCACCACAATGCGGATTTAATCCCAAGACTGCTATTTTGGGTTTGTTGATGCTAAAATCTTGTATTAAAGACTGTTTTACAGTTTCTAATTTTTTTATAATTAATTCTTCGGTAAGATGCGATGCAACTTCATTTAATGGAATATGATCCGTCAATAATCCTACTCTTAAATTGTCCTGAACCATCATCATTAAAGCATTCCCTTCTAATTCTTGGTCTAAATAATCCGTATGTCCCGGGAATTTAAACTCCTCGGATTGAATGTTGTATTTATTTATTGGAGCCGTCACCAATACATCTATAAGACCTTCCTTTAAAGCTTCGGTAGCTGCAACAAATGATTTTATGGCATATTTTCCAATTTTTTCGTCATTTTCACCAAAATTGATTTCAACTCCTTCTTGCCAAACATTCAAAACGTTAATTTTACCTAAGACTATTTGATTCAACCGGTCAATTCCTTGAAGCATCGCTGTGGATTCAAAACTCTTTTTTACGAACGAAAGGCTTTTTACATTGGCAAAAATCACTGGAGTACATAATTCCAACATTCGAGAATCTTCAAATGTTTTTAGAATAACTTCGCTTCCAATACCGTTTAAATCTCCTATTGAAATTCCGACGATTATATTTTCTGCTTTTTTTATCATGACATCACGTTATTTATTGCTAATTTTGAAGTGCAAATTTAGTAAAATAAAATAAGAAATGTTTACAGGAATTATAGAATCCATTGGCACAGTCCAAGAAATTAAAAAAGACAAGGACAACGTTCATATTACAATAGATTCGACCATCACGGAGCAACTAAAAATTGACCAAAGTGTCGCTCATAATGGCATTTGTATGACAATTGTAGCCATAGCAGATAGCCTTTATACAGTAACTGCCATTGGTGAAACCATAAAAAAAACAAATTTATCGTTCTTAAAAGTTAACGACGGTATTAATCTAGAAAGAGCAATGAAATTGGGCGATCGACTCGATGGGCATATTGTTCAAGGACACGTTGACCAAGTTGGGACTTGTATTCTTGCTGAGGAGACTAACGGCAGTTGGTATTATACCTTTGAATATGACGAATCTATTGGAAACATCACGATCGAAAAAGGCTCTATTACTGTAAACGGTGTGAGTTTGACCGTTGTAGATTCACGGAAAAATGAATTTAGTGTTGCGATTATTCCTTATACTTATGACCATACAAACTTTAACACATTCGAGCTGGGTACAAAAGTAAATCTTGAATTTGACTTAATTGGCAAGTATATTTCGAAACTCTATTCCAATAAATAAACTAAAACTTCATAAAAACAAAAAACTCCAATTTAAGTTGGAGTTTTTGTTTTTAATTGATATTTGTAAATAATATAAACCCCAAAAAGGACTGCAATTATTGACAATATAAAAAGATTATCATCAATGGGTAGTCCCGGTGGTGGTGGTGGCTTTTTTCCAGTGGGCGCGGGCGGATGTGGCACAGCAAAAGTACTGAAAATACCAAAAAGGTATATCATTAAAATTAGTAACCTGTTTATAATAATTTTCATAAATAATTAAAGAAATGAATAATTTTTTAAAAAAAGAATTAACCTTCTTTGGTATATAACGAAGTCGTTTAAACTTTTATTTTGTTAAATTTTTTGAGTGCAATTATGATGAATGCTAAATAATTAAATCCTAACCAACTTGCTACCGATGTAT
>JAAFGY010000155.1 GCA_010365135.1 Flavobacterium sp. | reverse complement strand
CAAATTGGAATAACATTTTAGTTTTAATTTTCCTTGGTTTGTTTGCCTCTTGTCAAACAGAATCGGAGGTGGAGACTTATAGCATAAGAGAAACTATTACTAAAACAACGCCTTTGTCAACTTATATTCAAAGGGTTGCTATGCAAGCCACTTCTCAGGACAATATTGTTGATAAAACCAGTTGTTTTATGATCAATTTCCCTTATGGGATTACCGTAAATAATGCTCAAATCACTATCAATTCAGCCAGCGATTATCAATTAATACAAAGCAATATTAATGCTTACTCCAGCGATAATGATGTCGTTTACATTCAGTATCCCGTGACGGTACGTCTTACTGATTATTCTGAAAAAAGCATTACTAGCCAAACTGCTTTCAATGCTTTATTGTCCCAATGTCTTGCAAATTCAACTAATTTCGGAAAAATAAATTGTCTCACTATTCAATATCCCATAACCATTAATGTGTACAATAGCAGTAACCAAATTGCTACTGCAAATGGTATAACCAACAATCAAATGTTATATAATTTTTTCAAAAACTTAGAGGATGACAAATTTATAGCCATTAACTATCCGGTAAATATTACAAATTCTAATGGTCAAAATACTAGCATTAATTCAAATAGTCAGTTTGAGGATATTATTAAAAATGCGGTTGATTCTTGCCCAGATAATACGACCGCACCACTTGATTTTATGCAAATTATCACCAGCAATTCCTGGAAAATATCCTATTATTTTCAGAATAATGTAAAAACCTCGATTTATGATGGATATACTTTTGTTTTCAATTCAAATTATAAAGTAATTGCCACAAAATCTGGTTTGTCTTATAATGGTTCTTGGTCAACAAAAGTAAACAATGGTGTGCGTGAGTTTGAAGTAAAATTCGAATCTGATTTCTTAGAAAAATTAGATGAAGATTGGAAGGTTTTTGAATTTAATAATTCTAAATTGTGTTTTAGTCATAAAGAAGATAATAGCGATACGGATTATCTCTATTTTGAAAAAAATTAAAAGTAACTGATTATTAATTAATGTAATTTAAAAATTATGAGAAAATTGAATTTAAAACTAATTTTGTTATTCGCGGTACTCTTAAACGGAGTATTTTCGTGTAGTAGTGATAGTTCTTCAAGCAATGCTGTAGATCCTAATCCAGTTATAAATACGGTTAAAAATGGGACTTGGAAAATTACTTTTTATGAAAATTCGGGTGTAAATGAAACTACTAATTTTACTGGTTATAATTTCATTTTTGGTTCCAATAGTGTTTTAACAGCTACTAATGGAGCAAATACTTATGCAGGAACTTGGTCTGTAACAATTGATAATAGCGGAGATGATAGCCCAAGCAATGATTTAGATTTCAATATTGCATTTGCAACATCCGCAAATTTTTCGAATCTTACCGATGATTGGAATATTCTTGAAAGAACGGACACAAAAATTAAGTTAGTGCACGTTAGCGGTGGAAATGGCGGTACAGATTATATCACTTTTGAAAAAAATTAAGCACGTTTCTTTGCCAAAACACACTTACTAATTAGTATTAAAAAGCGGTCTTTGATAGGGCTGCTTTTTTTTAAAAATAAACAGCACAAATTCAAGTTCAAATTCTTAATTTTGCGGCACTTAAAAATTAAAAATTTATGTTCGATAATTTAAGCGAGAAATTAGACAAAGCCTTTCACATACTTAAAGGTCACGGAAAAATAACCGAAGTTAACGTTGCCGAAACCCTAAAAGAAGTACGACGTGCTTTATTGGATGCCGACGTCAACTTTAAAATTGCTAAAGATTTTACCACTAAAGTAAAAGAAAAAGCAATTGGTCAAAACGTATTAACAACGCTGCAACCAGGACAATTATTGGTCAAGTTAGTCAAAGACGAACTTACTGAATTGATGGGCGGCGATGTTGCGGGAATCAACCTTTCTGGGAATCCAACTGTTATTTTAATGTCGGGATTGCAAGGTTCCGGAAAAACCACATTTTCTGGAAAATTGGCCAATTATCTTCAAACAAAAAAAGGAAAAAAACCACTTTTGGTTGCTTGTGATATTTATCGTCCAGCGGCAATCCAGCAATTATATGTTGTAGGAGACTCCATTGCCGTTGAGGTTTATTCAGAACCTGAAAATAAAAATCCGGTCGAAATTGCCCAAAACGCAATCAAACATGCCAAAGCAAATGGTTTCAATGTTGTGATTGTGGATACTGCTGGTCGTTTAGCTGTGGATGAAGCGATGATGACTGAAATTTCAAACGTTCACAAAGCCATTCAGCCGCACGAAACTTTGTTTGTTGTTGATGCAATGACTGGTCAAGATGCCGTAAATACTGCAAAAGCATTCAACGATAGATTGAATTTTGATGGTGTCATCTTAACTAAATTAGACGGAGATACTCGTGGTGGAGCTGCTATTTCTATTAAATCGGTGGTTAACAAACCTATTAAATTTGTTGGAACGGGCGAAAAAATGGATGCCATAGATGTTTTCTATCCAACTCGTATGGCCGAACGTATCCTCGGAATGGGTGACGTTGTATCTTTGGTAGAAAGGGCTCAGGAACAATTCGACGAGGAAGAAGCTAGAAAAATCCAAAAGAAAATTGCTAAAAACGAATTTGGTTTTGATGATTTCCTTTCCCAAATTCAACAAGTGAAGAAAATGGGTAATATGAAAGACTTAGTTGGAATGATTCCAGGTGCTTCAAAAGCAATGAAAGATGTAGAAATTCAAGACGATGCTTTCAAACATATTGAGGCTATTATTCATTCGATGACTCCAATTGAAAGAAGCAAACCCGTGCTAATCGATGTAAAAAGAAAAGCCAGAATTGCCAAAGGTTCTGGAACAAAAATCGAGCAAGTCAATCAGTTGATGAAACAGTTTGAGCAAATGAGCAAAATGATGAAGATGATGCAAGGACCTGGCGGAAAAAATATGATGAAAATGATGGGGAATATGAAGGGCGGAATGCCAGGAATGCGATAAAAAAAGTGTTCAGTGTTCAGTTTTTTTAGTGTTCAGTTTTATACACAGAAAAGTATTTTTTTAAATTAAAATAGTGCTAAAAGCCAAAAGCTAAAAGCCAAAAGCCATAACAAAATGCAACTACTAGACGGAAAAAAAACATCGGAAGATATTAAAAGTGAAATTGCTGCCGAAGTGCAAAAAATGGTAGCTGACGGACAGAAAGTCCCTCATTTAGCTGCCGTAATTGTTGGTAGTAATGGAGCCAGTTTGACTTATGTGGGGAGCAAAGTAAGATCGTGTCAACAAATAGGATTCGAATCTACCTTGGTATCCTTACCAGAAACAATTTCGGAAGCAGAATTACTCGAAAAAATCAAGGAATTAAATGAAGATGATGATTTAGATGGTTTTATAGTTCAATTGCCTTTGCCTAAACACATTAATGAGCAAAAAATTCTGATGGCTATTGATCCAGACAAAGACGTGGATGGTTTTCATCCGACCAATTTTGGAAAAATGGCGTTAGAAATGGAGACATTTTTACCAGCAACTCCTTACGGAATAATGGAATTGTTGGAGCGATACAAAGTGGAAACAGCAGGAAAACATACCGTAGTTATTGGCCGTAGCCATATTGTGGGTCGACCAATGAGTATTTTGATGAGTCGAAAAGGATATCCAGGAGATTCTACAGTAACGCTTACTCACTCCAGAACCAAAAACATAGAAGAATACACTAAAAATGCTGATATTATCATCACTGCTCTTGGTGTTCCAAATTACTTAAAAGCCAACATGGTTAAAGAGGGCGTTGTAGTAATCGACGTTGGTATCACTAGAGTCGAAGACGGTTCTCATCCAAAAGGCTACCGAATTACTGGCGACGTTGATTTTGAGGAAGTGAGCAAGAAATCTTCTTTTATAACCCCAGTTCCAGGTGGAGTAGGACCAATGACTATTGCAATGTTGTTGAAAAACACATTATTAGCTAGAAAAATTAGAAGTAGAAAATAAAATGATACAGATATAAAAACAAAACCCAAGATGAACTCTTGGGTTTTGTTTTACCTAATAATCTCCTCTTTTCTTAAATCGTGGATCGTCTCTTTTTATGAATTCTGTTCTGCGTTTTGGGACTTCTTGTTTTGGTAAACTCGCTTCTTCTGTTTTGCTCGATGGCTCGATTAAGGCGTTGAGTTCTTTGATTTCGGCATCTGTCAAATCACGAAATCTTCCTACAGGAATATCGAGCGAAATATTGATAATTCGAATGCGTTTCAAAGCGGTAACTTCATAACCCAAATATTCGCACATTCTACGAATTTGACGGTTCAATCCTTGGGTCAAGACTATTTTAAAAGTAGTGGAACTGATTTGTTCTACTTTGCATTTTCGAGTAATAGTGTCTAAAATTGGAACGCCATTACCCATTTTTTCGATGAAACGATCGGTGATGAGTTTGTTTACCGTTACAGTATATTCTTTCTCGTGGTTGTTTCTAGCTCGAAGAATCTTATTGACAATATCTCCGTCATTGGTCATAAAAATCAAGCCTTCACTGGCTTTGTCCAATCGTCCAATGGGGAAAATGCGTGTTGGATAATTGAGATAATCCACAATATTATTGCGAACCTCCAAGTTGGTGGTGCATTCAATGCCAACGGGTTTGTTGAAAGCCAAATAAATAGGTTTCTCCTTTTTCTCCCGAATTAATTTGCCATCAATACGTACTTCGTCGTCGTGCGAAACTTTAGTTCCTAGTTCTGGTACGATTCCATTAATGGTTACGCGACCTTCTTCAATGATTTTATCAGCTTCACGACGAGAGCAAAAACCAGTTTCACCAATGAATTTGTTGAGACGTTTTAGATTTTCTTCCATAAGGCAAAAGTAATCAATTATTTTATTTGAGATTTCTTCTAGTTATTTCGTTTCAAACAAAAACAGAGACACTTTTTTATACAAATCATCATCGTGAAGGCTGTGTCCCAAGCCAGAAGTTTCAATAAATTGAACCTCTTTCCAAGCGCTGACAATCTTTTTTGCTTCTTTGAATAAAACGACTGTATCGTCAATATCGTGTGCCAAAAAACCTTTTACATTGAGTTTGGAAGCAAATAATTGACCTGAAAACTCCTCTAGTTTTAGATTTAAAACCGAAATATAATTTTTCTCTAATGCTTTTGAAATCCTAGAATTTAAACTCATTAAGGAAATAAAATTTGTAAAAATAATTTTGAAATCACTCGGCGAACCTAGAATCACCATTTTTTCAATCGAATCACTTTGATACTTATATTGATAATACAAACAGGTTTTTCCTCCCATTGAATGCCCAATGAGATATTTTGGTTTGAATTTTTCAGCAATTACGTGAACATATTCGGCATATTTAGGAACGCTAAATTCTTTGCCACTCGACAAACCTTGGGATGGTCCATCAATCGCAATAATAGTACTTCCTGATTTTTTTAGGTAAGGCAATAATTTCTCCCAACGAGAAGAGTTGCTTTCCCAACCGTGAATTAGAAAAATAATGGTTTCATTTCCTTTCCAAGTATATGTTTGAATGGAATTGTCTTCGTATTGAAAGGTTTCATGATGAGCTTCTTTTAGAATTTCAGGAAGATTGCCTTTCGTTAATTTTCCTTTTCTAGGTTCACTGAAGTAGCCGTGAGCCAATTGTGCCGCTTTTTTCGGAAACACATAACTCAAAAAGTTGATGTATAAACCAATAGATTTGATAATAAAAAAATCGATGAATTTTTTCATATTAAAAAAAAGTCCCGATGCGAATCGGGACTTGTATAGGTTTAGAATTTAGCAAAAAGCTTTTCCATTTTTTCTTTCTCCTCTTCAGCCAGAACGCTGTCGACCAGGATTCTTCCAGAATGTTCATCGGTGATGATTTTCTTTCTGGCGGCAATCTCTACTTGGGTTTGCGGTGGAATCGTGAAAAACGATCCTGCAGATGCTCCTCTTTCGATAGAAACAACGGCCAATCCATTACGAACACTAGATCTGATTCGGTTGTAAGCAGCCAATAATCGTACTTCGATTAAGGCTTGATATTCTGCAGACTTTTCGGACAAGAATGCTTCTTCTTTAGCAGTCTCAGACATAATTGCGTCCAATTCTGATTTTTTATGTTTCAAATGATTCGATTTAGTCTCTAATCGCTCTTTTGATTGTGCAATGATTTCTTTCTTATGTTCGATCGAAGCTTTCATTTCTTTAATTTGCTTCTCGGCCAACTGAATTTCCAATTCTTGAAACTCAACTTCTTTAGTCAAAGAGTTGAATTCTCTGTTGTTACGAACAGTTTCTTGTTGTTTTGTGTATCTTTTGATGGACTCTTTATGTTCGTCAATAGCATTTTTCTTTACCTTGATAAGATCTTCAATAGTTTCAAGATCATTTTTCAATTTTTCTGAACGTGTGCTTAATCCAGCAACTTCATCTTCTAAATCTTCCACTTCAAGAGGAAGTTCGCCTCTCACGTTTCTAATTTCGTCAATTCTTGAGTCAATCAATTGTAAATCGTAAATTGCCCTTAATTTGTCTTCAACATTCAATTCTTTTGTAGATGCCATATTCTATTGTCTATAAGTACTTAACTGGATTTGTATTTTCTTCTGATAAAACGATTGCAAAATTAAGGATTTTTTTCCTAAGAAAATCAACAATATAATTTTTTGTATACCGTTCGCTTTCAAAATGCCCAATATCGGCCAAAAGTAGTTGATTTTCAGCTTCATAAAATTGATGATACTTTAAATCCGCTGTCAAAAAAACGTCTGCTCCAGCCTGAATTGCGTTTTTTATGGCAAAACTTCCCGATCCGCCGAGAACTGCAACCTTTTTTATCGGCTTGCCTAAATAAGAGCTATGTCGAATGCCTTCAGCCTGCATTTTATTTTTTACGAAATACAGAAAATCTTTTTCATCCATTGGAACAGGCAATATGCCAATCATTCCCAAACCTACATTTTGATTTTTGTTCTGCAAATAATAAATTTCATAAGCCACTTCTTCGTAAACATGATTTTTGAAAAGCGCTTTCAGAATTTTATGTTCCAAATGTTTTTCGAAAGTGACTTCAATTTTAATTTCCTCACTTTCCATAAATTCAAAGCGTTCTCCAAATTCGGGATTGCTGTGTTCGTTGCCCATATAAGTGCCAATTCCTTTCAAATTGAAACTGCAATTTTCGTAGTTGCCAATATTTCCTGCGCCAGCATCAAACAAGGAATTCCGGAGTTTTTCAGCATTTTCTGGAATGGTATAAGTAATTAATTTTCGAATAAAATTCAACTTCGGAATTAGAATTTTTGTTTTGGTTAAACCCAAAGCGTCACAAAATATTTTGTTCACTCCTTCTTGATGATTGTCTAATGCGGTGTGAACAGCATAAATGGCGATATCATTCTTTATGGCTTTTATGATTGAACGTTCGACATAGTTTTTCCCAGTTATTTTCTTTAAACCTGAAAATAATATTGGATGAAAACAAACGACCAAATTGCATTTTTTTGTAATTGCTTCCTCAATCACGCTTTCTAAAGCATCGTGGCAAACCAAAACTCCAGTGGCTTCGGAATCTTGATTTCCAACCAATAAACCTACATTGTCAAAATCTTCGGCATAGGCGAGTGGCGCCATTTCTTCGAGTACGGAAATTATTTCTTTGATTTTCATTGTTTTTTTTCTTGTAAACAAAGTTAAGGAATAAACCAATCAACTTTAAAATGAATCCTACACGAATTTTGTATATTTGTGATTCAAAACCTAAAAGTTATGACAACAATAAAAATCAATGAGCGCACGAAAACAGGGAAAGCTTTTATGGCTATGTTTGAAACTTTTTTTAAAGGTGTTGATGGAATAGAAATTATTGAAACGAATTCTAAAAAAATAAATAAAAAAGAAAATTTTTATAGTCCTGAATTCGTTGCAAAAATTAAGAAAGCGGAAGAGAACATTAAAAAAGGCGAAACCACAACGCTGAATCCAAATGATATATGGGGAAGTTTAGGGTTGTAATAACTAAAGTCGCAAATCAAGATATTGAAAAGCATAGAAAATCAGGAAATAAGAATTCAATTAAAAATATTGCTAAAATTTTAATTGATCTGTCCGAAAATCCATACGAGGGTTTTGGCAATCCTGAACCATTAAAGTATGAATATTCAGGGTTTTGGTCAAGACGAATCAATCAAAAAGACAGAATTGTTTATCGAGTAGAAGATGATATCGTAACCGTTTATGTAGTTTCAGCAATGGGGCATTATTCTGATAAATAATTATGAATTTACTTCGAAAAATACTCTTTCCTTTTGCCATTTTGTATGGATTCATTACCGGTATTCGGAATTTTCTTTTAGATATAGGAATGCTGAAATCCTATTCTTTCGACCTTCCAATCATTGCAGTAGGAAATCTAAGTGTTGGCGGCACCGGAAAAACTCCCCAAATCGAATATTTAATTCGGTTGCTTTCGCCCAATTATAAAGTGGCCACTTTAAGTCGCGGTTATAAAAGACAGTCCGAAGGTTTTATTTTAGCTGATTCCACTTCGAATGCAGCAATCCTTGGAGACGAACCGTTCCAGTTTTATTCAAAATTCAAAAACATTCAAGTTGCCGTTGATGCCGATAGAAAAAATGGCATTGAGCAATTACTTTCCCTACCAGAAAAACCAGATATTATCTTACTGGACGATGCTTTTCAACATCGGAAAGTAAAGGCTGGTTTTTATATTTTGTTAACTTCCTACGGCGATTTATATTGCGATGATTTTATGTTGCCAACGGGGAATTTGCGCGAAAGTAGAAGCGGAGCAAAACGCGCCAATGTGGTTATTGTAACAAAATGTCCAGCCACTCTTTCGCTTGACGAGCAAAATAAAATCAAGACCCAATTACAATTGGATACCAATCAAGAATTGTATTTTTCGTTTATCGATTATGATGATTCCGTTTATTCCGAAGATAAAGTTTTGAAAGTGAGCGAAATCAAGAATTTGGATAAATTACTTTTGGCTGGAATTGCAAAACCA
>JAAFGY010000154.1 GCA_010365135.1 Flavobacterium sp. | reverse complement strand
TGAAAAAATTATCTTTGCGCGAATTAAAGACCGAATTGCTCCGGGCGGAATTGTTCTTTTGCACGATACTTCACACTCAGTGACTATTTTGGAACGGTTAATGCTACATTTGGAGGAGAATAAATATAAAGTTGTTTCGATTGAAGCACTTTTGAATGTCAAAGCGTATGAAAATTAAAGTCTATTTTGTTTTATTGATTTTGTGTATTTTTCAAGTTCATACAGTTGCCCAAGAGCAAAAATTGTCTGAAAATGAAATTGTTGTTTTCAAACAAAATGTTAAGGAAGTTTCCAAAAAAATAAAAACGTTGAGTACGGATTTTGTGCAATACAAGCATTTGGATTTTTTATCTAAAGACATCGAATCTTCGGGGAAAATGGTTTTTGTAGCACCCAGTTTGTTGCAATGGCAATATAAAAAACCTTATAATTATGCGATTATTTTTAAAAGCGGCAAGATTTTGATTAACGACGAAGGCAAAAAAAGCGCGGTTAATGTGGGTAACAGCAAAATATTTGGAAAAATCAACAAATTGATTGCCGGTAGTGTCAGCGGTGATATGTTTGACGACAAGGAATTTGCTATTTCTTACTATAAAAACAAGACCAACACGATCGCTAAATTTATTCCAAAAGACGTTAATTTAACGAAATACATCAAGCAAATTGAATTAACTTTTGACAAGGATGACACGACTGTAATTCAGGTAAAATTGCTGGAATCCTCCGACGATTATACCCGAATTGTATTGAAAAACAAAGTATTAAATGCAAAAATCGACAATTCTATATTTAATAATTAGCGTTTTTTTATTGCTGATGCTGTCTTCTTGCTCCAGTTTAAATGTGGTAAAAGGATACAATCCAGTAGCTATGGAAAAGACCGTATTGGAAGTTCCGTATTTTTCAAATTCAGCAATTGATTATGTTTATAAAGCTAATATTAGGGTTTATGGAAATGAATTGTCGGGGATTTTCATTGCAAAAAAAATAAACGATACCACACATCGAGTTGTTTTTACAACCGAATTTGGAAATAAACTGTTGGATTTTGAAATTTCGGAAACTGATTTTAAAATTAATTATATTGTTGAGGAGTTGGATAGAAAAATATTGATTAACACTTTGAAAACTGATTTTCGATTGCTTTTGAAAGGGAATTATGTAGTTAAAGAACAGTATGAAAATCAAGAAAATAAAGTTTATCAAACTGAAGTGGATAAAACTACCAATTATCTTTTTATCTCAAAAAAGGAAAATAGGCTAAACAAAATTGTTAATGCTTCGAAAAGAAAAGAAAAAATAAACCTCTTTTTTACTTCAGAAAACAATATTTTTGCTACCAAAATTATTATTCAGCATTATAAAATAAAATTAAGAATTGAATTAAATTATTTACAAACACAATAAAATTAAATCAATATGACAGTCAATAATCAAATTGCAAAAATAGTAATTGTCTTCCTTTTTGTTATTTCTGGAATCTTACAAACCCATGCACAGGTTACCTTTAGACCAGGAGTGAGAGGCGGTGCAAATTTTTCTCACTTTACTAAAGGGAATGATTATTATTCTGATAATAGTACTTCTAACAATTTTAATTATGGTACGCATACTGATTTTTATATTGGTTTCTATGGTGCATTGAAACTATCAAAGTTTTACACTTTGCAACCCGAATTTGATTATTCTGCACAAGGGTCTGGTGCTAATACAAAGGAGCTTAATGTCGACTATTTGTCGGTTGAGCTTTTAAATAAATTTACTTTTAATGATAAATTTAACATTCATTTTGGCCCAACTCTTGATTTTGTTGTGAGTAAAGATTTCAATACTGAAGCTGATGCTGATATGGCGTTTGTTTTAGGAGCTGGATATAATTTTACGCCAAATTTTGGTATCGAAACAAGGGTTAAAAAGGGAATAATTAATGTCTATTATGATGATGTCAATCATACAAATGTGGTGTTTTCGCTTGGTGTAAATTATACTTTTGATGTAAAATAAAAACAATGCTATTAAAAGATTTTTATAAAGTCATTTCATTTGAAAAAACAGCCGAAAATAATTATTTGGCTTTGATTTTAATAAATGAAAAACACGAAGTTTTCAAAGGACATTTTCCGGGAAATCCCATTATGCCGGGGGTTTGTATGATGCAAATTATCAAGGAACTTACCGAGCAAATCGCTGGAAGTTCGTTGTTTATGCAATCCTTGTCGAATGTGAAGTTTATGGCATTAATCAATCCGTTTATTACACCCGAACTGCGATTAGAACTTGATATTTCAACGACTGATACTGATTTGGTCAAAGTGAAAAACCTAACTTATTTTAATGATACTTTAGCTTTGAAATTGAGTAGCGTTTATAGAAAAGTTTAGCCAAATAGATAACCTCAAGCAATCGAGATATGAAATTAGTCCTTTCCATTTTACTTTTTCTAAGTTTTTCCAATATTCCAGAAATTGCTGATATTCGGAAACTGTATTCTTCTGTGGTAAACTCAGATACTAATGCCAAAGAGTTTGCTGCCAAACTAGCTGATGTTACCAAAGAAGACAACAAAACATTATATGCTTATAAGGGAGCATCGATAGCGATTTTGGCGAAATATAAAAAGGAAATTCACGATAAAGCCAAAAGTTTCAAGGAAGGAGCAAAAATGGTGGAATGGGCTGTAGCGAGTGAACCCAATACTATAGAAATACGATTGATTCGATTGAGTATTCAGGAAAAAGCGCCAAAATTCTTAAAATATAATGCAAATAAAAAGGAAGATAAAAACTTTTTATTAGACCACTACAAAGAACAATCTGGTACTCTAAAATCGTATATAAAAAACTTTATTTTGCAATCTAAAAGTTTTTCCACGGTCGAAAAACAATCGATACAGTAGTGGAAGAAATACAAACAGATTTGGATTTATCTAACAATACACCTATCAACCCAAACACGATTTGTGTTATTATACCCACGTATAATAATCACAAAACGCTGAAACGTCTTATTGATTCGGTCTTACTTTATACCACAAATGTTATTGTTGTCAATGACGGTTCAACGGACGACACTTTAACCATTCTTCAAAATTATCCGCGTTTAGTGCAAATTCATTTTCCAAAAAACAGTGGCAAAGGACTGGCTTTGCGAAAAGGTTTCGAAAAAGCAACTCTTTTGGGTTATGAATTTGCCATAACAATTGATTCTGATGGACAACATTTTGCTTCTGACATTCCGTTATTTATAAATGAAATCAGATCGGATAATCCAATTTTACTCATTGGAAGCCGAAATATGATGCAGGAAGGTGTTCCCAAAAAGAGTAGTTTTGGAAATAAATTCTCCAATTTTTGGTTTTGGTTTGAAACAGGAAATCGGCTAGAGGACACGCAATCGGGTTTTAGATTGTATCCTTTGAAAAACATTCCAAAAAAGTTTTTTACCACTAAATTTGAATTCGAAATTGAGGTTATTGTGCGCGCCGCTTGGAAAGGAATTCCAGTAAAAAATATCCCAATCCAAGTTTTATACGATCCGGCGGAGAGAGTTTCACATTTTAGACCCTTTCAGGATTTTACCAGAATAAGTATTCTGAACACCGTTTTGGTTTTTATCTCGCTTTTTTATATCAGGCCACGAGATTTTTTTTACAGTTTTAAAAAAAAGGGAATTAGAAAATTTTTGCTGGAAAATATTCTGGAAAGTGACGATTCGAACACCAGAAAATCTCTTTCAATCGCTTTAGGCGTTTTTATAGGAATCTCTCCATTTTGGGGGCTTCAGACCATTATTGTTTTGTTTTTGGCGGTCTTGTTCAATTTGAACAAGGTCATTTCATTTGCCTTTTCGAACATCAGTTTTCCTCCCTTTATTCCTTTTATTATTTATGGTTCCTTAAAAATAGGAGGTAGTTTCATTCAAAGTAATAAGCCTTTGATTTTTGACCGTTCAATGACATTCTCCGATGTGCAGCTTAATATTGGTCAATATCTTGTGGGAAGTTTTATTTTAGCGTCAATAATGTCAATTCTTTTTGGTCTTTCGGGCTATCTAATATTGACAATATTTAGTACTTTTAGAAACAAAAAATAAAAAGTGCAGCAATTTTTCCTGACATTATATACGTTTACTAATAAAAAGAAATTTCGTTCCATTGGAATTGCGCTTTTGGTGCTTTTTGTGTTTGGTTTTTTTGCAAATAAAATTTCTTTTCAGGAAAATATAAACCAATTAATACCATCAAACGAAAAATCCAATATCACTTCAAAAGTATTGGAACAGATGAATTTTGCTGATAAAATTACCATCATTATTTCCAGTAAAAACAAGGGTTCTTCTGAGGATTTAACACAATATGCCAACCAGTTTTTAGACAGTATTGACGCCAATTGCAAACCGTATATTAGCAAAGTACAAGGCAAAATTGATGAAGAAAACATTAAGGAAACATTCGATTTTGTATATGCAAATTTGCCTCTTTTCTTAGATAAAAATGATTATATCACCATTCAGAATAAGTTGCAAAACGATAGTATTGCTACTGCTGTTGAGGCTGATTACAAATCATTGATTTCACCAACCGGAATAGTTTCCAAAGATTTTATTCTTCGAGATCCGCTTGGAATTTCATTTATTGCCTTAAAAAAATTACAACAATTAAGTGTTGGAGATGATTTTGAATTAGAAAATGGTTTTCTTTTGACAAAAGATAAAAAGAATCTACTGCTTTTTATTTCAACAAAACTTCCCACAAATGAAACCGACAAAAACACTGTTTTTATTGAAAAGTTGAACGAAATCAAAAATAATTTGAATTCAAAATTCATCGGTAAAGTGGCGATGATCTATTTTGGTTCAACACCTGTTGCTGTGGCAAACGCTACACAAATCAAAGCAGATGTGAAAAACACTTCCATCTTTGCAGCGGTTTCCTTGATACTGATTCTGGCTTTTTTCTATAGAAATATAACTACACCAATCCTTATTTTTATTCCGTCGATTTTTGGAGCCTTGTTTGCATTGGCGGTTTTATATTTTGTAAAAGGGAGTATTTCAGCCATTTCACTCGGAATCAGCTCCATTTTATTGGGCGAAACTACAGATTATTCCATTTATGTCTTGACGCATTTACGGGATAAAAGGGATGTTAAACTGCTTTATAAAGACATTTCAAAACCGTTATTGCTTTGTGGAACAACAACGGCAATTTCGTTTTTATGTTTGTTTTTTGTAAAATCGGAAGCCTTAAAAGATTTGGGGATTTTTGCGGCACTGAGCGTTATTGCTACTTCTTTTTTCTCCTTAGTGTTAATTCCGCTTTTGTATAAAACGAAGAACGAAGTTGTAATTCCGAAGCCGAATTGGATTGACAAGCTGGGTTTGTACTCGTATCAAAAAAACAAATTCTTAGTTGGTTCTGTTCTAATTGTTGTGATTATTTCACTTTTCACCTATTCAAAAGTAACGTTCAATAATGATCTTTCGAGCTTGAATTTTATGAGTCCAGACTTGAAAATGGCCGAGCAAAAACTCGAAAACATTGCCAATATTGGTTCAAAATCGATTTATTTGGTTACCTATGGCAAAAGTTACGAAGAAGTTGTAGCGAACAATAATTTGCTTTACACTACTTTAGAAAGTGATAAAAAAAGAAATCAAATACTCAATTTCAGTTCTATTGGTGGAATTGTATTTTCGGCAGCGTTGCAGCAACAAAAAATCAAAGAATGGAATGCTTTTTGGGATGCAGCAAAAAAGAATAATCTTAAAAATTCACTGACTTCAAACGGGAATAAATTTGGTTTCAAAGCCACCTCATTTTCCCTTTTTTATGAAACTTTGGATAAAAATTTCAAGACAATTTCCATTGCAAATTACATGAAAGTCAAATCTTTTTTTCTGGACGAATTCTTGGCTAACAAAAATGGTTTACACTCCATTTCGACACTCGTGAAAGTAACAAATGACAAAAGAGATGCGTTTGTAAACGAAATAAAAAAACAGCCCAATTTAGTGGTAATTGATAGACAACAAACAAATGAAACCTTTCTGGGATCGTTAAAAACAAATTTTGAAGACCTTGTAAATTACTCTTTTATTGCCATATTTCTCCTCTTGCTTTTAGCTTTTAGAAGAATAGAATTAGTCATCATTAGCATTATTCCAATACTCATTAGTTGGCTGTTTACCACTGGAATTATGGGGCTCTTCGGGTTGCAGTTTAATGTCATCAACATCATTGTTTGCACTTTAATTTTCGGAATTGGTGTAGATTACAGTATTTTTATGACTATGGCTTTGCAAAAGGAACACACTTTTGGAAAAGTAGAATTACCCACTTACAGGACGTCGATTTTACTTTCTGTTGCGACCACGATTTTGGGTATCGGAGTGCTTATTTTGGCCGGACATCCAGCCTTAAAATCGATTGCTGCAATTTCCATCATCGGTATATTTTCGGCGTTGTTGATTACGTTTATTATTCAACCCTTGGTTTTTGATTTTTTTGTAACCAATAGAGTAAAAAAGGGGCAACCGCCATTCGAAATTAGAAGATTATTGCATTCGATTTTGTCTTTTGCCTATTATGGATTGGGCGGTTTTCTTTTGTCAATTATCAGCGTGGGTTTAATGAAAATCATTCCGGTTTCCAGAAAAAGAAAGGAGATGGCGTTTCATTTTCTAATGTCCAAATTTATGCAATCGGTTCTGATCTCGTATCCGTCGAATAAACGAAAAATTAGTAATAATTCAAACGAGAAGTTCGATAAACCAGCAGTAATCATTGCAAATCATACTTCCTTTTTAGATATTTTGGCAGTGGGGATGTTGAGTCCCAAAATCATTTTTTTGGTTAGCGATTGGGTTTATAATTCACCTATTTTTGGTGCAGGCGTTCGTCTGGCAGGATTTTATCCCGTTTCGAATGGCATTGGCAATGGCGTTGAACATTTGCGGGAAAAAGTCAATCAGGGATTTTCATTAATGGTTTTTCCCGAAGGAACTCGATCTTTGGATAATTCTATTAAGCGTTTTCACAAAGGAGCGTTTTATTTGGCAGAGCAACTGCAATTGGATATTGTTCCCGTTATTATTCATGGATATTCTGAAGTATTGCCCAAAGGCGATTTCATAATCAACGGAGGAAGAACTACAGTTGCAATTGGAAATAGAATGGCAGTAAATGATCCTACTTTTGGTAAAGATTATTCCGATAGAACAAAGAAAATGAGTGCTTTCTTTAAAGTCCATTACCATAAAATACGGCAGGATTTAGAAGGGCCAAACTATTTTAATAAAAAGATTTTGAATAGTTTTGCTTATAAAGAAGCGGAAGTAATTCAGGCGGTTAAAAGTGATTTTAATCAACATTTAGAATGGTATTATAAATTATATTCACTAATACCTCCAAAGGTAAAAATGATACATTTGGCCAATGATTACGGGCAGTTGGATGTTTTGCTTTCCCTTCAGGAATCACAAAGAAAAATAGATTCTTTTATTGCCGATGAAGAAAAAAGGGCTGTTGCCAAAACAAATTATATGGTACAAAAAAGGACAATTCACTATCTTGAAACCAGAGAAGAATTTAGAAATAAACAGTATGACGTGGTCTTGATTTCAGATAAAGATTGGGATGATTGGAATGAAATTTGTCAATTGACAAATACAATTATTTTAATAAATGCTTTTAATCTAAAAGAGGAGCTATTAGAACATGATTTTGTCATTGATTTGGATAGCGAAAATGTAATTGTTTTAAAGAAAAGAAGCCATGAAAAAACAGTATGACGTTGTCATTGTGGGTAGTGGTCTAGGTGGACTGGCTTCAGCTATTATTTTAGCCAAAGAAGGGTACAGCGTTTGTGTGCTCGAAAAGAACAAACAATTTGGAGGTAATCTGCAAACTTTTGTGCGAGATAAAACCATTTTCGATACAGGAATTCATTATATAGGGGGGTTAAGTGAAGGTCAAAATTTGTATAAATACTTCAAATATTTAGGCATTATGGATGATCTGAAACTCAAAAAAATGGATAAAGATGGTTTCGATATCATCTCTTTTGAAAATGATTCTCAAGAATATCCACATGCGCAAGGTTATGACAATTTTGTAAATCAACTCTCAAAATTTTTTCCAGAAGAAAGAGCAACAATTCAAAAATATTGCGAAGAAATTACTAAAACTTGCAGTTCTTTTCCGTTGTATAATTTAGAAAGCGAAGGAAAATATGACAGCGAACAATTGGCTGTAAATGCCAATCAATATATTGACCAATTAACAGACAATATAAAATTAAGAGCTGTATTAGCGGGAACCAATTTTCTATATGCTGGAACCGAGAAATCTCCTTTTTATGTACACGCATTATCGGTGAATTCCTATATTCAGAGTGCTTGGCGTTGCATAAATGGTGGAAGTCAAATAACGAAACAGTTGATAAAACAACTCAAAAAACATGGTGGTGAAATCTACAAATACAAGGAAGTTGTTCAATTTAACGTAGAAGATAAGACGATTTCTGCAGTCAAAATGAAAGATGGAACCGAAGTCTCGGGTACTATTTTTATTTCTAATGTAGATCCAAAAGCCACTTTAGAAATGGCAGGAATATACAATTTCAGGAAATCATTTTCTAATCGAATCAAGAGTTTAGAAGGGGTTATTTCGGCGTTTAGTTTGTATTTGGTTTTCAAACCCAACACGTTCAAATATTTGAATCACAATTATTATCATTTTAAAAATAGCAGCGAGGTCTGGACAGTTCACGAGTATGAGGAGGATTCTTGGCCCAAAGCATTTATGGCCTCGATGAATGTTTCAAAAAATGAAGGAGTTTGGGCTGATGGAATGACGTTTATAACCTATATGAAATATTCGGATGTAAAAGCGTGGGAGCAAACCTTTAATACCAGTGCCAACGAATCAGATCGAGGCGTAACCTACGAGGCTTTCAAAGCACAAAAAACCGAAAAATTTCTTCGTGAAATTGAAATCAAATTCCCGGGAATTAGAGATTGTATTCAGTCAGTGCATAGTTCGACACCACTTTCTTACCGAGATTATATTGGCGGTTACAATGGCAATATGTATGG
>JAAFGY010000153.1 GCA_010365135.1 Flavobacterium sp. | reverse complement strand
CGAAAAGTATTCACAAAAAAAGAAATTATTTTCCAAGATCTGGTTTTACTCAATGAAATTATTGGGACAGTTCACGCAGAAATGGTTTTGGAATGTTTGAAAAAATGGAAAATCACTACCGATGAAATTGATGCGATAGCGTCTCACGGGCAAACCGTTTTCCATGCTCCAAAAAACTTGCACCAACTTGCAGGTTTTCCAAATGCAACGCTTCAAATTGGAGATGGCGACCATATTGCAGTAAAAACTGGCATTATCACCGTTTCGGATTTCCGTCAAAAACACGTCGCTGCAGGTGGTGAAGGTGCGCCATTGGCAGTTTATGGTGATTATTTTCTTTTTGGACAAAAAGATGAAAATCGAATTATGCTGAACATTGGAGGCATCTCAAACTTCACTTTTTTACCGGCCAACAGAAATCCAAGCCAAATTATTGTAACCGATACTGGTACAGGGAACACCTTGATTGACAATTTTGTGAAAATGCATTTCCCCGATAAAGCTTTTGATGAAGATGCTCAAATGGCTAAAAAAGGAAGTGTAAACCAAGCCCTTTTACAGTCTTTGAAAGCCGATGATTTTTTCAAAAATAAGTTTCCAAAATCCACAGGGCAAGAACTTTTTAGTGTCGCATATGTCGAAAATGCTTTGGAGAAAAGCAATAGCAAAAGAATTTCTATCGAAGATTTATTGGCTACATTGACTCGTTTTACTGCCGAAACTATTGCAGAAGCAGTCGAAATAAATATGGCAAATAGCAATCAAAACCTTAAAGAAATTACCATTTATGCATCAGGAGGTGGAGTTCATAATCCGTTGCTGATGCAATGGTTAAGAGAATTATTGCCTTGTAAATTCAGAAACATAGATGAGTTGGGATTTTCGGGTGATGCAAAAGAAGCCATTCTTTTTGCGGTTTTGGCAAATGAAACCTTGGCCGGAGGCAACTCACAATTTGATTTAAAAAACGGAATCCCATCAGTTTGTATGGGCAAAATTTCATTGCCAACATAGTGCTTTATTAACGAATTAAATAATTAAACCATAATAATTTATAGCTATGAAAGAACGTATAATTTCGTTGGATGTATTGCGAGGAATTACCATTATGATGATGGTTTTAGTCAATAATCCGGGTAATTGGGGAAATATTTTCGCACCATTGGAACACGCCGAATGGAATGGTTGCACGCCCACCGATTTGGTTTTTCCTTTTTTTATTTTCATTCTTGGCGCAGCGATTCCTCTTGCAATTGTTACCAAAGTGCTAAATCAACAGACATTTTTGAAAATCCTGACACGCTCTTTGCGAATCATTTGTCTTGGACTTTTTTTAGGTTTTTACGGAAAAATTGAAATATTCGATTTAGCTGGTTATTCCTTACTGATCTCAAAACTAATTATCACAGGAATTGTAGCCTACATCTTGCTTGGAAATTTTGAACAAAAAATAAAATTGTATTTGGTTTTAGCCTTGTTTTTTATTTTTATTTTTCTTGCTTTCAGTGGCATTGAAGCCTATCGAGACGTACGTTTGCCTGGAGTTTTACAACGAATTGGTATTGTCTATTTTTTTGCTTCCTTAGTGTATTTAAAAACGGAAATCAAAGGTCAAATACTTACTGTTGCCATCTTATTATTCGGATATTGGGCAATAATGACCTTGATACCTGTACCCGGTTTTGGTCCGGCAAATTTGGAAAAAGGGACTAATTTAGCGGGTTGGTTAGACAATTTTTTATTAGAAAATCACCTTTGGGCGTCTTCCAAAACTTGGGATCCAGAAGGAATTCTTAGCAGTATTCCCGCTATTGCAAACGGAATTATTGGTGTATTAATGGGTCAATTGTTAAATAGCAGTTTAGCAAAAAAGGATAAAGCCACTAAAATGTTTAGTATAGGAGTGGCTTTGGTACTTTTGGGTTTAATTTGGAATCAATTTTTCCCGATGAATAAAGCATTGTGGACTAGTTCATTTGTACTTTATACCGCTGGTTTTGCTTCGTTATTTTTAACCGCTTTTTATTATTTGATTGATATAAAAGGGTATAAAAACTGGACAACACCTATATTGTTTTGGGGAGTAAATCCTATGATTGTTTTCTTTCTTTCGGGAATATTGCCCCGAGTCTTATCGTCGATAAAAGTTGCAAATCCAGCTTATTTTATGGGTAATGTAGAGGAAATTCCTCAGCAAATAGGGTTGCAAGAATATTTAAACACGTTTTGCATAGTGCCTTATTTTGAGGATCCAAAAGTTGCCTCTTTGATGTGGGCTTTGTTAAACATCACTTTTTGGTCTCTAGTTTTATGGTATTTTTATAAAAAGAAAATGTTTTTTAAAGTTTAATACTGAAAATCTAAGCGACTTACCAATCAAAAAAAGGCTTTTAATATTTGGCAAAGAAATTGTGAGTACAAATAAAGTTGATTTTTATCCAAAATTTATAGGATACATTTCACTAAAAAACTACTTTTGACTTTTACATAATTAGATTAAAAATGAATAATTACAAGTCTTTGCTGTTGGTATTTTCAATATTTTTCTTGTCATTTTCTAACGGAAATGCGCAGGAAAAACGAACAAACCCTAAGAATGAATTCAGAGCAGTTTGGATTGCTACTGTCGCTAATATTGATTGGCCAAAGAGTAATATTGATTCGATAGAAAAACAAAAAGCCGATTTTATCGAAATTTTAAACACGTACAAAAAACTAAATTACAATGCGGTTATTGTTCAAATTAGAAGTTGTGGTGATGCTTTTTATCCCACAAAATTAGCGCCTTGGTCGCGCTATTTGACTGGGAGAGAAGGACGAGAACCAAGTCCTTATTATGATCCGTTAGAATGGATGATTACCCAAGCGCATGCCAGAGGATTCGAATTTCACGCCTGGTTAAATCCCTATCGTGCGACCATGGATTTGAAAACAGAGAATTTGAGTCCAACCCATGATTTGAAGATGCATCCCGAATGGATGATTAAGTATGGCGGCAAATATTATTACAATCCTGCACTTCCTGATGTTCAAAATCACTTAATATCCGTGGTGAGTGAAGTGGTTAGAAATTACGATATCGATGCCATTCATTTTGATGATTATTTTTATCCTTACAAGGTAACAGGTGAAGTTTTTAATGACAGAGCCTCATTTATAAAATATGGATCAGGACTTACTCTTGAAAATTGGAGGCGAAACAACGTAAATAATCTGGTGAGAAATGTTTCTCTTTCCATAAAAAATATCAAACCTTGGGTGCAATTTGGCATTAGTCCATTTGGTGTATGGAGAAACAAATCGGTTGATCCTAAAGGTTCTGAAACGGAATCTGGACAAACGAATTATGACGATTTATACGCCGATCCATTGGCTTGGATGGAAAACAGCTGGATTGATTATCTGGTTCCCCAACTGTATTGGAGCTTAGACCATCCCAAAGCATCTTACGCAAAACTATTGAAATGGTGGTCTGAAAACTCAAAAAACACAGCCATTTACATTGGAAACGGAAGCTATAAAATAAAAAGCGATTCGGATAAAAAATGGAATAGTCCCTACGAAATTCCGAACCAAATAAATGTCACCCGAACGTACAAAAACATCCAGGGAAATGCTTTTTTTAGTGCCAAATCCTTTGTGAAAAAAAATCTAGATGTTGCCCAATTGTTGCTAGAAAATCAATATAAGTATCCTGCCCTACCCTATGCAGTACCCAATTCCCAGAAGATATCGATTGATGTTCCCATAATAAACACGTTTGAAAAAGACGCTGCAAATTACTGTTTTACCGTTGACTACCCAGTAAATAGCAAAGTGCGTTATATTATGGTTTATCGAGCCAACAAGACAGCCAAGATTGATGTGAATAATCCTAGTCAAATTATTGATAAGATCAATATAACAGAGGAATTCGGAACTATTACTGTCTATATTCCAACAAAAAATCCAGATGAAAACAATGCTTGCGCCATCACTTTCGTCGACTTTTATGGCAATGAAAGCGCTGCAACAATACTAAATTAACCCCTCTAAATCAATGAAAATCGACTCTAAACCTTGGTACTGGATTCCCGTTTTAAACTTTGCCTCAGGTTTTCCTTATGCAATTATAATATCGGTTTCAGTAATAATGTACAAAAACCTGGGAATCAGCAATGAAGATATTGGAATTTATACCAGTTTATTATATTTACCTTGGGTCATAAAACCGTTATGGAGTCCTTTTATTGATTTATATTCTACCAAAAGAAAGTGGTTTTTAGCGATGCAATTACTCATTTCTATTGCTTTTATTATTGTGGGATTAACGATTCCGATGAGTCATTTTTTTGTGTTGAGTTTGGCCGTTTTTTGGGTTGCGGCATTTGCTTCTGCTTCGAATGATGTAGCGAGCGACGGTTTTTATATGTTGGCTTTAAAAAAGGAACAACAGTCTTTTTTCCTGGGAATTCGAAGCACATTTTACCGCCTTGCAATGCTTTCTGGAAACGGACTAATTGTAATTCTTGCCGGTTTTCTGGAACACAAATATGGAGATAACACCAAAGCTTGGTCTTTTACCATGATTTTTGTAGGCTTGTTAATGACGATAATAACGATTTATAATTATTTTTCAACTCCAAAAATAGAAACAAAAATTCTTGAAGATAAATCCGAATCCTCATCAAGCATTAGTTTTGGAGAGGTTTTTATTTCTTTCTTTCAAAAGAAGCAAATAGGTCTAGTTTTAGCTTTCATCTTATTGTTTAGATTGGGAGAATCACAATTATTAAAAATGCTGACACCTTTTCTTCTTGATAAAAAATCATTAGGTGGAATGGGACTAACTACCGAAGATATTGGACTTATATATGGCACCTTTGGCGTTACCGCACTTGTTATCGGTGGAATTTTAGGTGGAATAGCCATCTCCAAAGACGGTCTTGGCAAATGGATGTTACCAATGATTTTGACAATGCACTTGCCCATAATTGGATTTATATTGCTCTCTCATTTTCAGCCCACATCATTTTTTTATGTATATGCCACTGTAATTTGCGAACAATTTGGTTACGGATTTGGCTTCGCAGCCTTTATGATGTTTCTAATTTACGTTGCCGAAGGCGAATCGAAAACCTCCCACTACTCTATTGCCACTGGATTTATGGCTTTGGGAATGATGCTTCCCGGAATGTTGAGCGGTTATATACAAGAATATTTAGGTTATGCGAACTTCTTTATTTGGGTGCTTTGCGCTACCATTCCGGGGTTAATTCTTTCTCGATTTTTGATATTTCCAAAGGAATTTGGTAAGAAAACAGAAAAATAAAATTCTAAAACCATGACAGTAGAACAAAAAATAGGACAATTTTTTTTTCCAGCCGCTTTTATCAACGATACGGAAGAAAATTTTCAGGAAATTGAACTTTTAATAAAACAGCACAACATTGGTGGTTTAACCTTTTTTCATAGTCGAGCTAGCGCTGCAACCAACTATGAAGCTCAGAAAAAAGTAGAAATCAACGACGACAGTTTAGAACGGTTGAAGGAACTCATTATCCGTTTTCAGAAATGTGCCACCACTCCACTATTGATGAGCATTGATGCCGAATGGGGATTGGCGATGCGAGTCGAAAATACACCGCAATATCCTTATGCCATTTCGCTTGGTGCTTTGCCTGAACGATATGAATATTTGGCTTATGAAGTCGGAAAGCGAACCGGATTAGACTTGAAATGTGCTGGTATTCAATATAATTTAGCGCCTTTAGCAGACATCAATAACAATCCTAATAATCCTGTAATTGGCTACCGTTCTTTTGGTCAAGACAAAGAAAGAGTGTCTAATTTTGCCCAAGAATATTTACGCGGTTTAAATGAAGTTGGTGTTTTAGGATGCTTAAAACATTTTCCTGGACACGGAAATACCAGTGTTGATTCGCATTTGGGATTGCCAATTCTAGAAGAAACTCTAGAAGAATTGATGCAAAACGAATTGATTCCTTTTATAAAAGGCATTGAGAATAATGTCGATTCCATTATGATTGGGCACTTGGCGGTTCCTGCTTTGAATGATGGAAAAAACACGTCGGCAACTTTATCGAAACCAATTATTGAAGACCTTTTGAGAAAACAATTGGGTTACGATGGTTTGGTCATTTCCGATGCTTTAAATATGCACAGCGTTTCGAAATTGTATGACATAAAAGGTCAACTCGAATGGGAAGCGTTTAATGCTGGAAATGATGTATTGTGTTTTGCCGAAAATGTAGCCGAAGGTATTAAAGAAATTCTCAAAAATGCAACGCCAGAACGTATTGAAGCAAGCTTCAGCCGCTTGTGGAAATGTAAACAAAAAGTTGGGATTTTAGACGGAAATTTTGCTCCAGAAGGTGATTTTGATTTTGAAACTACTTCTATTTTAAATCGCCTCATTGCAGATAAAAGCACCACTAAAATCAAAGATAACAACAATAGTTTGCATTTATTTGAAGCAAAGAACAATGATAAATTAGCCAAATTAAGCCTTTATAAAGACACGGATAACATCTTTTTCAAATCGTTATCGATCGTTCTTCCTTCGCCATTATTTGCGCTCGAAACGGGAGATAAAGAGGCTATAGAAAAAATGACAGAAGATCTAAAAAAATTTGATACCATACTCGTTTCTCTATTCGTTCCAAAAGCAAAACCTTTGAATAATTTTGACATCGAAGATTCTGTATTGGCTTTTTTAGGAGATTTATTTTCCAAAAAAAAATGTGTTTTGTACGTTTTTGGAAATCCGTATGTGTATCAAGTAATTCCAAATTTAAAATCTACCCTCGGAATTATGCACGTATATCAGGATTTTAGAGAATTCCAAGAAAGTGCAGCCCGTCAATTGTTGAGAAACTCGAGATGCAGAGGAACATTACCGGTAACTGTAGCAGGTATTTAAATAAGATATTGTTATTGAATAATAATTTACGATAGTCTTAAACTATCATAATATAAAAATTAATAATTAATATTACTATTCTCTCATTGTCTTTTGAATTATCTTTGTGACAATAAAAAAATAATAACTTTAAACTCATAAAAAATGTCATTAGTAGGTAAAAAATTTCCGAGTATTGCAGTAGACGCCATCACTGAAATGGGCGATAATTTGAAAATCAATATTTTCGAAGAAGCAACAAAAAACAACAAAAAAGTACTTTTGTTTTGGTATCCAAAAGATTTTACATTCGTTTGTCCAACAGAATTACACGCTTTTCAAGCCGCTTTACCAGAATTCGAAAAAAGAAATACCCTTGTAATCGGAGCTTCTTGTGATACCAATGAAGTGCATTTTGCTTGGTTAAACACAGCAAAAGATAACGGTGGAATTGAAGGTGTTACTTATCCAATTCTTGCTGATACCAATCGCAATTTGTCAAACATTCTTGGAATTCTTGACATCGAATCAACAAGCTATAGTGAAGAAACCGATTCAGTGATTGTGGAAGGTTCAAATGTAACCTACAGAGCAACCTATTTAATTGACGAAGAGGGAAAAATTTTCCACGAAAGTGTAAACGATATGCCGTTAGGTAGAAATGTAAAAGAATATTTACGTTTAGTAGATGCTTACACACACGTTCAAGAAAAAGGAGAAGTTTGTCCAGCAAACTGGGAAGAAGGAAAAGACGCGATGCATGCTGACAGAAAAAGTACTGCAGAATATTTAGGAACTCACTAACATTCAATAGCAATTACAATGGCAATTTCATATTTAAATGAGATTGCCATTGAATTTTGATATTGTAATTTAAATTTAAAAATATGTTAATAGAATTAAACGAAGATACCTTACAAGATTTAGTTTCTAAAAATGAAAAAGTAATTGTTCAATTTTCAGCTTCTTGGTGTGGAAACTGCCGGATTATGAAACCAAAATTCAAGAAAATGGCTTCGGAAAACGAAAACCTGACTTTTGTTTTGGTTGATGCTGAGAATTCTCCAGAATCAAGAAAACTAGCTAATGTAAGCAACTTGCCTACTTTTGCTACTTTCGTAAACGGAAAATTGGTAAACGAAACCCAAACGAACAAAGCGGAAGTTTTGGCTGAATTGGTAAATGAAATTAAATAAAGTTTAGCTGGTTAATTGGTTAAAACGATTAACCGATTGAATAATAATCCATTAAAAATGAAATTACCTATAATCAAACATTTATCTCAATTTATTGAAGAAAATGACCAAGATTACGTTGTAGAAACCATTGAAGTTCTAGAAGCTTTGACCGAACTTTCTACGTTGAAAGATGAAGAATTAGACCTGATTGGCGAATTAATTTCGAATATGTACGGCGCTCTGGAAGTTCATAAAATGATTAAAGGTGGAATGGATAAAAAGGAGGCTTTGAATACGTTTATGAAACGGGTTCTGGGTTCTATCGATAAATAATCCGACAAATATTTTCGCTTCTTATAAAGAATTCGAAAATAAAAATGCTAAAAACGCTTTCAGTAATGAGAGCGTTTTTTTTATATATTTCGCAAATCGTAAATCAAAAAACCGTAAATCGTAAATAAATTTTCATACTTTTGAAGCTCATTAAACATTAATCATTATGGCTTCTATTACATTAGGTGGAAATCCAATCCACACTTCAGGTGAATTACCAAAAGTTGGCACAAAATTAGCCGATTTTAAATTAGTAAAAAACGATCTTTCTATCGCTACATTAAGTGATTTTGCTGGAACAAATTTAGTTTTAAATATTTTTCCAAGTATTGATACTGGGACTTGTGCCACCTCTGTAAGAACTTTTAATGCGAGCGCTGCAAAATTAGAAAACACCAAAGTATTATGTATTTCAAGAGATTTGCCTTTTGCTCAAAAACGTTTTTGTGGAGCTGAAGGAATCGAAAATGTAGTGAATTTATCTGATTTTAAAGACGGAAGTTTTGGTAAAACCAATGGTTTAGAAATTGCTGAAGGTGTTTTGGCGGGTTTACATTCGCGATGTATCATTGTTGTTGATGCCAATGGATCTGTACTTTATACCGAACAAGTTCCTGAAATTGCCAACGAACCTGATTATGAAGCTGCCTTAGCGGTGCTTTAATAACCGAATGGAATTTCAAAAAGACAATTCTTTCTTTAGTGGAAG
>JAAFGY010000006.1 GCA_010365135.1 Flavobacterium sp. | reverse complement strand
TTTTTATTTTTCTAATGATTCTATATTTCTTGCAAAGAAATAAATAGCCCCTATCCCGAGTGGTACAAAAACGGCGATGGCTATAAAAATTGGAGTATACGATACAACAGCAATTTTAGGTACTAAAAAATTCATAATGATTACCGAGAAAACGCCGACCATTCCGCCTAAACCTGCTAGCGATCCAACAGATTTACCACTAAACAAGTCACTTGGCAGTGTTTGAACATTTCCAATTGAAAATTGAAAACCAAATAATACTACAAATACAATCGATACAAAACGTTCTGGAGTTGTGGCAAATAAAACAGTTGCAATAAGTCCTATCAACATAATAATTCCTCCAATTAATATTGTGATTTTTCTACCTTTATTAATAGAATTTGTTTTTGAAATTATCTGTCCTGAAACATAACCACCGGCTATACTTCCTATGGCTGCTCCAACATAAGGCACCCAAGCAAACATACCCACTTCTTTAACATCAAAACCGTAAACATCAAATAAATAGATGGGCATCCAGCCTACAAACAACCACCAAATTGGTTCTAAAAATAAACGTCCTATAACAATGGCCCAAGATTCTCTATGAGAAAGAATTTCTTTAAGACTCAACCCTTTTGTATCATCAGTAGCATTTTGGTCTGCTTTACTTTGTCCTTCTAAAATATATTTCTGTTCTTCGTCAGTTATCCAAGGATGTTTTTTTGGTCCAGCCTTATTAATTAGCAACCAAGGAATAACCCATAAAATTCCAAAAGAACCGATAACCATAAAAGTTATTCTCCAACCAAAAGCAACAAAAAGAGCTGCAATTAATGGCGGCGCAATTACCGAACCTATGGAAGCTCCAGCATTAAATAAACCTTGCGCAATGGCTCGTTCTTTAATGGGGAACCATTCGGCATTACTTTTCACACCTCCTGGCCAGTTTCCTGCTTCAGACAAACCTAAGGTACTTCTAAAAAAACTAATGGAAAATAAACCTTGAACTGTGGAGTGCAAAAAGGATGATATTCCCCAAACTCCGATGCAAATTACATAACCAATTCTTGTTCCTACTTTATCAAATAATTTACCGGAAAAAAGTTGACCAAGCGCATAAAACACCATAAATATGTTTAAAATTAAACCATAGTCATCTTTGGTAAGACCAAGTGATTGCGAAATTGAACCTTCCACATTTTCATTTCCCCACATTATAGAAAGGGCGCTTCTATCAATGTAATTAATAAGTGTAGCTAAAAATATCAGTCCAATAATGAACCACCTTAATCCTTTAATTTTCATTTTAGTTTTATATTTTATTCTAATTCACGTTATAACAATATTGATACAACGCTTTAAAATGTTCTTTCATTTTTTGTTTTGCCAATTGCGGATTTTGGGCATTAATCGCTTCAAAAATAGCTTTATGTTCTTCAATTCCAGCCCGAGCTTGGTTTACATCACAAACGTGATATTTTTCAAAATTGGTGATAATATCTGGAGTAATAATGAGCATCAAATTATTAATAGTGCTGTTTCTACTGGCTTTTGCAATGGCCAAATGAAACAATAAATCTTCTTGGACTGCATTTTCTCCATTTCTTATTTTTGTAGAATAGGCGTTTAACGCTGTTTCTATTTGTTGCAAATCTTCCTCTGTTCTTCGCAAAGAAGCTAGTCGAACGGTTTTCAACTCCAATAAGATTCTGGTCTCAACAAGGGATTTAAAATCCGAATCTTCTAGTCTTAATATTTCATCTATGATCCCATTCATTGCAATTACTCCAATTTGCGCAACAAAAGTCCCGCTCTGCGGAATGGATTTTAAGATGCCATACAATTCTAATTTTTGAATAGCCTCACGAACGCTACCTCGGCTAACACCAAATTTTTCGGACAACATTCTCTCTGATGGGAGTTTGTCATCAGGTTCTAAATTTTTGTAATTAATATAATCTCTAATTTTTGAGATGATAGTATTCAAAACCTCTTGATTGTTGTTTTTGGTGAGTACAGCTAATTTCATAGTACAAGTTGTTTAAGTTAAATTCTGGTTAACCAGATTGGTTTTAACAAAAGTATAAAAAAAAACAACGTCAAAATTTTTAAACAATTTAATTTTATGACGACTAATTTTACAAATGCGTGGCTTCCAAAGAATAAATCTTAACCTTCGCAAATGAATCAGGGTCTGTTGATTGAAAATAATTTCCTACCTTGAAATAATTTTCAAAAACACCCCATTTTTTTATGTTTATATCATTGTAAACTAGCGATTCCTTTCCGTTGAGAATGACTTCTAGTTTACCGTCAGAAACTTTAACTTCTAAAGTAAACTTATTAAACCCAACCTTTTCTTTGAAATTAGTGCCTTCATCATCCGTCCACGATTTTACATTTAAAATAGCAGTGTCCGATGCATTTACGTCTTTTAGAACTTTAGTTTTCACTCTGATTTTCCCTTGCTCCCAATAGATTTTTAACATCGGGGGTGCATTATTGTCTTTTTGGCCAATTAAATCACGTTGAGCATTGGTTAACCGTCCGTGAATTTGAGCAATAATAACCTTGCTGTATTTGCCATCTTTTTCTTTTGAAATTGCATCAATTGCATAAGTACCTTTGAATTTTCCTCCTTTAGCAAAGGTCCAATTCAAATTCTTATTTCCAAGATCCATGGTTTCTCTTAATTCTGATCTTGAAAAATGACTATTGGCAGTTGTTGCTCCAGATGGAAAAGCATAAAATACAATTGAGTTGTCTTTTTCGTCATTATACATCCACTTTTTAAGTATTGGATTATTCGCATAATCCAATATTTCAGGATATCCAATATCAATTGGACTTCCCGGATGGTTTGGATTTTCTTCTGGAATCGTTACACTCCAGTGCGATAAATCGATCAAGGCAGTTTTCGCCTTTGTTGGTTTACACACTTGCCCATACCCCAAACAGGCTATAAAAAGTAGGGCAGAAAGTGTAATTTTTGAAAAATTTAAACTCATATTATCAAAATAAAGGTTATGATTATTTTATACTAAAAAACAAATGGGCAATAAATTTCCTGAATTATACTTTCATAAAATCTTCTCGAATTGGACTAAAAACATCTATAAGAATTCCGTCTTCTAAACAAATCGCTCCGTGTAATACATGTGGTTCAATATAAAAACAGTCTCCTCCTTTTAAAATCTTCGTCACATCTCCAATAGTCATTTCAAATTGACCGCTTACAACATAAGTGACTTGTGCATGGTAATGTTCGTGAATTGGGCCAATTCCTCCTTTTTTAAAAGATACATTTACTAGCATAATGGTATCGTCATACCCCATTATTTTGCGTTTCACACCAACTCCAACTACTTCCCATGGGATTTCATCTCCTAATAAAAATGCCGCACTTGCTCCGAAAGTTTTCATACTTTTATTTTTTTATTTAATTGTTGTTTTATAATAAGGGCCTACCCACTTGTAGGTTTTGTTATTGATTTGCAAAAGGTGTTTTTGACTGCCTTTATTGTTTTTAGTGGCAAAAAGAAATACTGTTTCTAGTCCTGATTTATTTTTTATTTGAACTCCAATATAATTAGAATCTTCATAAATAATTTTTAAACTGTCTATGCTACTACTAGAATTTGTGGCAAACTCAGTAACCGGACTATAACTTCCGTGTGTTTCCAGAACAGAAACGAAAGTGGCTTTTTGAGCATTTTTCTTCCTAAAAATAATACCCGGATCTCTTCTTAAATTATAACTAGGATCATTTGCACCAATGCGAACGAAGAAAACCTCATCATTTGGCTGATTAACAGTAGTTAGTGTATAAAAAGTCCCTCCATTCAACCAAGAAATCTTTCCATTATCTGTTGTTGTTTTAGCCAAATTTTCTTTCCATAAATGCTGGTAGCCATTAACTTTTCCTAAAGGTTCTAGTACTTTTGCCGTTTCATAAGCAAAATTAGTGGACATCAATTGACCTAAATAATAGAACGGTAAATCATATTGATGGCTTGTTTTGGAATCTAATTGAACAATATCTAACAAAAATGGATTTTCAAAGCCTTCTTCTTGAATCAATGCCATCGTTCTTTGAATTGATGTTCCGGGATAGGCATTGTTTTCGTTGGCACTAATAATTTGAACATTAGGATTCGAAACATCATAAAGATATTTTTCAGAAGAAAATTTACTTCCTGTCTCAAAATCACCTCCAAAATGAGAAACTTCGTCTTGAACAATTGTATTATGAGCAATGGTTTGTTTAGCCCAAGTGGCATTTTCCTTTAAATAATTCCCTCCTCCTTTTTGTTCAATATTGACAAATCTCGCTAATCCATAATCTTGAAGAACTTCAGTACTATTATTGTAAAAAGAAAAAGAAAGCTTGTCGTAATGACCGTGACTCAATCCTTGAGAAGCATATTTCATGACTAAAGTCAATTCATCGTTTTTCTTTTTATTTCTAATAATAGCGACTCCGCCCTGTTTTCCATCAGGTCCATCGGATAAATTGATGGATGTTTTTTCGAATGGTTTCTCTAAATTATCTTTTATTGCTAATGCTACGGCCATTCCCGAATTATCGAGTTGTACACTTCCTTGTTTTTTGGCGATTGATAATAAAGAAGGATCTTTTCCGCCGTATAAATAGGCAATATCCACTGCGGAAACGAGTTCTCTAGAATAAAAAGACATTCCTTTTTGTCCATCATTCAAAGGAAAAAAAGCGCCTTCTGAATTGGTTAAATTCAATAAAGCATAAACTGATTTTAGTAGAACTCCATTTTTATAGTCAAAAATCTTCAAATTGGGATTAGTATTCTGTAAAGCCTCTGCAAAAACCATAAATGGATACATCGCATAACGTTGATAATAGGCACCTTCTGTGTAATATCCATCTGGAGAGAAAGGCTCGTCAACATTCGCTAAAAAACCTGTTTTTTGCCCTACTTTCTTAATCAAACCGCCGTCACTATCTTTCATTCCTGGAGGCAAACCATCGTCTTTTAAACCATATAAAGCCCGATGAACCAATTCGGAATCATTCATTACCAAACCAATCATTCCTACTCCAACATTTCCCCAAGTACTGTGGTTATGAACTCTATTAAAAAACTGTGGAGAACCTGTAGAAATAAAATCGGCAAAGGGTTTAAACAAATCTTTTTCAATTAGAGAACGGTCTGTGGGACTAATAAAATCATATACACAATCATAAGCTTGACTTACATACACCAACCAATTGGCATCATTTAAAGCTTGCCAAAAAAGTTTTCCTCTCGCATAAGAACGCTCTTGTGGATGCAAAGGCAATGTAGGATATAATTTAGCGTAAGCTAATAACATATCACGTACATAAATACCATATTTATCATCCTGCAGAATTTGGTATAAAACCCCTGCTTTCTGTAAAATCAAGAAGTTTTTTTTGTGTCTTTCATGAGTATAACCTCCAGATAAATCCTTAGGAATGGGAATCAAAATGCCCAATTTAATTTCAGCATCTACTTCGGCTTTTGTATCGGCCAATGAAGCATCAAAAAGAGGTACTTTTCCCAAATTAGATCGAATTTCACGAACCCCTTGCATGGTCAAAACCAAACTTGGATGTTCTTGTGCACATATCCCAGAACTCAAGAATAATAGCATTCCTACTGTTAGCGATCTAATAAAATATATTGTTTTAATTCTCATCATTAATTTTCTGGAGTAAGCCCGTATTAAATAATCCGTTGCTTTCTCGATTAGAAGTCAATCAACTTTCAATTTATACATTTATTTCTGTACATTTTGAAAATTACAAAGCATTCAAATATAAAATTCAGTTTTTTTAGAATCATTAATTGGTAAACCAATTTGGTTAGCCAAAAATATTACTAATTATTGGATAAAAAAAATAAAAGGATAATTTTATTCAAAATTAAATCTATGCGTGATAAAAAAAAATAAAACCGCAGTATTACAGCTATAAATCTGAAAATCTGCGGTTAAAAAAACAATTTATTATCGTAAAAATTAAGGACAATTGCCCCATATAGCACGGCAATGAATAAGTTATGAAAAACTATTTCTTACTATTAGAAACAGGGTTTTCTGTAATCGAAAAATCAGCAAAACGAACCGATTCTGTTTTTAAATCTTCCATTTTTTTTAAACTTCGGTAGATTCCCCATTTTGGTCTAATAAAAGTATTGTCGGGTCTTATGGTTTCTATATTGGGATTAGAATAAGATAGCAATTCTTTTCCGTCTTTTACTCTGTTGATGGCAATGGAATACGTTCCGTTAGCACCCACTTTTATAACTTCGGTAATTTGAACCCAAACCCCTTCCAAATCGGAAAGGTTCATACTGGCAACAATGTCTTTATTGTTATGCACCACATTGAATTGATTCTCTATTCCCTTCTTGGCCGATAAAGTAAAAATAGGCATATTTTGGTCTCCTCCAACTGCTTTTATTTGGTGCAAGTGTGTAAAATTGCTGGAAGGTTGAAACCCTTTCGGAAGTTTAAATTTCCATTGGTATAGTATGGTTTCTCCCAAAGTTCCTTTCAAATTATCTGGAGAAGGCTCAAAACTTTTAATTTCAACTCTTTGCTTTTCGTCCACATCGCCCACTGGCTCATTGTCGGTTGTAATGGTTTTATCCGCATTTACATAGTTAATATGAGAATAGAATTCAAAAACATTTTCTTTCAAATCGGCATCCCAAATTTCTTCAATATGTTTTCCAAAAGAAGTATGATTCCCTAAAGCCATATTATCTGGCGATTCAACGGCACTCTTCCCTGGTGCTAATACGCTATTGATTAGTTCGTATGTATTTCCCGGACCATCTGCTTTTAAAACTGCTTGTGAATGCGACAAAAAAGGAAGGGTAAAAAATAATACTGCTAAAGACCTAGTAATAATGGTTGTTTTTTTCATTTGATTATAATTTAATTCGCATTGAATCTTTATTTAAAAAAACCAAATTCCGCAATAAATTGAATTATTGTCACATTGATTTCATTATTTTTTTCTTTGTCAAACTTGCCCTGCAACCCCACCTTCGATGGTCATAAACTATGATTTGACTAAATCTTGTTTTTATTACAAACCTACGGATTCTTGATAAGGAACAGTAAGGTCTACAGCACCAAGCAGGGTTTAATTATAAAGTTAACTAACCAAACTATTTTTACTTTATAAATTTATTTGAATTCCTCAACACTTTGAATCTAAGAAAAACAAAAACCAAACCAATCAAGGCCAAAACCCAAACATAATTGTCTATGGGAGCAGTAACGGTATCATCTGGTGCGTCTGGTAAAACTTCTTGAGCAGTTACTAGTGTAGTGAACAGCATAGAAAACAATACTGTAATTTTTGCAAAGGGAACGGTGTTTCTATATTTTTTCATTTTTTCTGTTTTTTAATTATTCTACAATCCATTTTGTTGTTGTTGTTGTTTTTCCTTCTGAGGTTAAACTCACTAGGTAAACTCCTGTAGTTTTTACATTTTTAGCAGTAACTTTTACATTTGCTCCCGATTGTAAATCACTTTGTGAATACAATTGTTGTCCCAACATATTGCTGACTTTTAGTGATGGTTTAATCAAACTTTGTGGAACCGCAATAGTAAATGAATTTGTTTTAGATGGGTTTGGATACAAAGCAAAATTTGCAATTTCATTGTCGATTGATTTTAAGGTTTTAGCATAAATCAATTTAAAACGATCCGCTGCTATCGATGCTGGAATGGCAACATCAACGCTGTAAGCATAATTCACGCTTCCGTCTTGTGGAATTTCTGTCGTCTTGTTGGCAAATTGATCAAGCAAATAAGGAGTTGATCCTGTTAGACCAGTACCTTCGGCTTTTATAGAATACGATGTTCCTCTGTATTTAGTGATATTCAGTGGGATTTCATCTGCATCGGTTGGCATCGCTCTTTTCTCGATAGACAATAATTTTCCATTATTAGATGAAGCCATAGTTTCATCAAAATTGGTCATTTTAGAAGCGTCATTTTGATTTACATCATTAATTTCGCTGGCATCAAAGGCTATTTTTAAAACATCCAAGCGAATATCAGCTGCATCATAAAGTGTTAAACCGATGCTAGGCATTGCTGTGTTTTTAATTTTGAATATAGTGGTTTGAGCAGCAACTTCTGATTTATTGGCTTCAGTAAAAGTAAGTGAAGCAGGTCCTGCCGCTAGTGTTTTTACAAAGCAAGCTTGCCCAGGCTGAAGATATTGGCTGATATGAGCTGATGCTGGAACAGTTACATCTACTGTTAAATAAGCTCCTTTTGTACCCAATGACGGATCTACAACATAGTAAAAACCTGTGTTTAAGTTTGTCCCAGCTGCTAAAACTGTTTGCATATCTACTTGGGCTTGGTATGGATTACCAATTGCACTAAATCCATCTGCCGTTTCATTTAAACCATTTACAAGTACATTTCCAGTTGTTAATATACCTGTTGCGCTCAAGGTTGTTGCATCACTTGGTATTGAACCTACTGGAGCAATGGCTAAAGATGCAGATCTACTTCCTCTGATGTATGTCAAATAAGGCACACCCGATGTGAGAACTGTCGCATTTGTATTAGTTAGAGCATTCCAAGCTGGAGTTGCATTATTATAAGTAAACATCGAAGCGTTATTGCCTGTTGTAGCATCGAAACCATTAGTTGCTCCTCCTGCTCCAGTGATATGAGTTCCGGCTTGCCAATTGGTATTAATAAAAGTCGAAGTCGTAACTGGAGAACTTAAAAAACGATACGCCCTTTGTCCAGCTGGAATGTAACGTTCTACATTTACATTTCCTGATATACTTCCTGTAACAACACCAACATAAGCTGTTTTTGATGGGTTAGACTTTAAAGTAAGAAAACCAGCTGTTGCCAATGTCCCAGAGGTAAGCGTCAATTTATTGTTTACCGATGTAGCTGACGATAAAGTAACCCCACCTACATTATTAATTGTTAAATTATTTAATACCGATGCATCCGAGGGAATTTCAAAACCAGAACTAATAGCCGTTGCTCCGTTATAAGTAACATTTACTTTAGAACCGAAAATTGGAGTTGCATCTAAATTACCTGCTGTTCTGACTATTGTGGCACCGCTTGCCAATGTAATATTGGAGGCGCCTGTCAAAGTACTTGTACCTGTTTGATTTAACGTCAATATACCTGTAACAGTTGTAGCTCCCAAAAAAGCTTTGGGATTCTCTAAACCTGAAATAGTCAAGTTAGGATAACTTCTAGCGGTGATATTATAGGTTGAAGCATTACTGCCTTTGTTATATTCAATTATACTGTTGACCCCTAAAGTCAAATTTTCTGCTCCTGTAAATTGAAATGAACCGTAAGAAGTACCAGGCGTTACATTATTATTTACAAAACCAGCAATCTTTTGAATCCTAACTGTACCATTAATTACGACACTAGCTCCAGAATATATTGTGGTATAATAGGAACTTGAACCACTTATAAACAAAGTTGATCCCGATACAACAGTTAAAGAACCGTTAGCTTGTATAACCGGATTTCCCACCCAAGATACCTGACCTATTGGAGCATCTATAATTACTTTACCAAAAACAGTACTTGTTGTAAAATTGGGAGTTGTTATTGCTGCATTATAATGCACTTCTGAAGAAACATTCAATGTGCCGAAGCTAGGTTGAACGGCATCTTGCAAAATAATGTTGTTAGAACCAGAATTTGCTGCTGGAATATCAATTATTCCTGTGATGGGGAAACCACTAGCAACTGTTAAAGCTACAGCTGGCACTGATGAATCTCCTAAAATGATTTTGGAATTAGTTCCTGAAACTATCCAAGCAGCAGATGTTGTTACTGCCGTAGTATTTCTGATGAAGAATTGTTGATTATCCGATGTGAAATTTATTGGTCCAGAACCAGATCCGTCTGGGTTAAATCCCCAACTATCTGTTGCTGTCAAAGAACCTATACCATTATAATAATAGTAAATAAATCCGGTAACATTTCCAGAACAAGCAACACCCCCACCTGACAAAACATTCGCACCAGTTGATGCTACTGTTATGGTTTCGTTGTAAGCATTAGCAGTTAAACCTGCTTTCAATCTAGCATAAATTGTTTTATTAGTTACTGTTCCACTATTGGGAGTATAAGTTCTTACTGAAGAATTATAAGTTACACCTCCATCGTCTGAAATTTCATAATTTGTTGATGGAGTAACTATTAAACTACTACTTAAATTAGTTCCTGCTACAGTAAACGGTTGTCCAGCTGAAGGCCCACTGCCTTGATTATAGGTAAACCCAGACAAACTACTTACTGTCGAAGTGATTGCTGGCGAATTTGCTGGTGGATCTAGCACTATCTTAAAGTTATCAGATTGCGTCCCTTGTGAGCCAGAGGTAGTATTTGAAAAGAAGCCATAACTAGACATTGTAGTAGCCGTATAAGCTGCATCTGTAGAAGTTCCCGCAGAAACATAAGAAGTTGCCACGGTTGGATCTGCAAAAGCAGTAGTTCCATCATCGCGTGTTAGCAACTCCCATATCCCCGTAGTAGGATCATAAGTCACTTTTACGCTTCTATAATTAGTAAAATTAGTAGAGGCAACACTCTCTATTAAAGTTGGAGTTAATGTAGAAGTTGAAGTACTACCAAAGCCTACAGTCATTTTTACCAATTTAATAGTATTAGCAGTAGTTGTCAAAGTTGATCTAGTCATAAGTACTGCGTAACCCGTTGCGGTAGAAGCACTTCCAATTATGGAGCCTGTCGAACACAGTACAACACCTCCATATTGATTTGCATCCCCTAAACCAGTCGACATAGCTGTCGCCCTAGTGGTTCTCAAATTCACAGTCCAGGTTATCTTTCCTGTATTTGAAGAAAGATTTGTTCCTAGTGAACTTGAAAATGGAGTTGCATAATAAATTTTTGCATTTGTTGATGTTACTGAATTTACATTGTATAAAATACCACCAGCAAGTACTTCAGATTTCATAACGCCAGTACTACTAGAGGAATTATCAATAGTGTATGTTATGGCGGAAGGTACCGTTGACGTACCACCTGTATAACCAGAAGCTACAGCAGCAGTTCCGAATGTTTCGTGAAAAACGGTTGTTTGTCCCCAGCCCATATTGATATACAGCATTAGCATAAACAGGCTGTACAAAAACTTTATCAGTATTTTTCGACTCAGTAATTCTTTTTTCATAATAATTTGTTTTTGGTTATGGTTAATTTTAGTAATAAAATAGTCGGATACTAGTTTCATTTAAAACTTATAAACTGTAGTCTGTCAAGAAACTCTTCCCCAAAAACAAACACAATTAAATGTTAAACTAACTTTGTAACAGGACAAAAATAATTACAACAATTTAACTAAAAATCCAAAAATAGGGATGCAAACGTACAGAACACCATCATAAAAATCTATACAATAGGACATAGAAATAAAAAAAATTGACTCTAAAAACACCTTGTTAAATAGGGAATGGTGCGTATTTTAGATGCACTGATAGTATGAAAAAGGAATGGCTATGTGTTTTTGACTTATCGGATTGATTACAGAAGGAGAGAACAGGCTAATATCTAAAAAGTAAGTTGATTCATTTCAGAATGATAGCTCCGTTTAGCACTAATGTTTGTGGAAAATTATGTACAGATTTATTTAGCCTTTGAGCAAAAACTCCCAAAAAAGGGAAAAAGAACCATAGAAAAATTGCGTATTTTGGTGTTTTCATCTTGATATTTGAGTATGGTATAATTATTACTTGAACCTGTCAATTAATAACCAACTGATTACCATAACAACCTAATATTGGTTTTTTGGGTTGCGCTAGAATTGAAGTGGTGATTATCATTGCTATCACCAAAATTAAAAATCTAAAAACTTTATTAGTTTTTTTCATTGTTAGTTTAGAAATTACTTTTAAAAAGGTTTAACTCTAATTCAAAATTATTAGTTATAATCCTACTGAAGATACAAAATTATTTTCTAAAATTCCCGGTGACTATTTATGGCTTCACCTTTCACCAACAAATAAAATAAGCGGAAAATTTATTTTTGTATAATTAATTTCATTGTTCTTGAAGCATTTTCCGAAACTACTTTTAAAAGGTAAATTCCATTATTTAATTCAGAAACATCATATTCGTTATTTTGACTTGCCGTAGATTGTTTTTGAAAATATCCTGCTTCTTTTACCAATTGTCCGTTCAAATTAAAAATAGCGAACTCAACCAAGCTTCCTTCCTTTGCCAAAGTTTCAATACCAAAAGAGGTTGTCATTGGATTTGGAAAAACTTTTATTGCGCTTTTTGTATCTAAAACTCCAAACGAATTCACAGATAATGGACCTCCTAAATAAGAAGGGCCAACTTCAGTTACAGCCAAAGGATGATTGGTTGTTGAACCTGTAGTAAATTCGTCACTTCCCACGTCTTTTAAAGTAATTATTGTAGGTCTTAATTTCCCTCCAGCATCAAATAATAAAGTTGGATCATCGTCAATAATGGCAATGTCCAATATTGCCGGATAACTCGAACTGGCAGCATTTATAGCAGGACTGCTAGCCGACAAGCCTTTATAACCATCACCATTTATTACTAAAAGAGGATTCACATTGGTCATTCCCGAAGGAATGGAAATCCCTAGAGTTCCTTGATAGATATTTCCTGCCCAAGTCGTTCCTAAATTTGGATTGGTAAAAAGAGCCCCTGAACTCTTTTGAAAAATATTATTGGCCCATGTATTATTGGTAGCACCAGTCCCTCCCAAATCAATATCCCCACAATTGTAAAATGTATTGTGAATAAAATTGATGTTGTTCAAAACTACAGGATAATTTGTGGTATCATACACATAGGTAACTGCATCGGCAGAGGTTCCAACTCCTGAATTTTCAAAATAATTATTGTAACAAAACACATTATTGGCTTCCTTCACTCTAATTCCTCCAGCATTGATAAAAAAATTGCTGTAAGCCAGATTATTGTCGCCATTTCTAAATACTAACATTGCATTTTGTTGATTGGTAAAAGTGCAAAACCGAATCGTATTTTCTTGGCATTTAATCGAGATACTTTCACTATCTCCGAGCCCTGTATTATTGAAATAACAGTATTCTACTATGGCTCGGGATTTATTTGAATTTTCGGTACTTAATCCAATTCGGATGGGCTCATTTCCAAAATCACCACCTGTCCCATAATAATCCTTAAAGGAACAATTCCGTATCTTGTGATAACCAATAACTGTAGGCGATGTAGAAATTTGAATCGTACATCCCGATGCAGCCGCCGCGGGCTTTTTCTCCATATTACAGTAAGTAATTTCGTTGTATTGCGTGCCAGCTTTTACTTCAATGTATTTTTTAGAATAATAGCCACTAAAGTTGAGTTGCGTCAATAGATTGTGGCTCCCATAAACTTGGATAACACTGCTGCCACCAATATCCCCAGAAGTAAATTGAAAACCGCTAAAGATTATATAGTTTCCATTAAGGTTGATGTCATTGGTGCCATTCAAAAAAACGCCACCTGGAGATGCCGATTTTACCGTGATATTGCTCTTGACAATATTCACAGTATTATTAAGATACGTTCCGTCAGCTAGAATGATAACATCCCCAGCATTTGAATTATTTATTGCCGTTTGCAAAGCAACAACTGAACTCACATTTATAATTGCCGCTTTTATCGAACCCGAGACAAACAGATTTACAAGAAAAATGCAAACAATAAAGGTACGGTTTCTAAAATTTGTTTGTGTTTTTGATGTTTTCATAAAAATACTGTTTTGTAGTAATTTATTTTCTTATAATTAGCTTTATAGTTTTCGAGAAATCTTTTGAAGTAAATTTCACAAAATAAATCCCCTCCTTTAAATCTGATACTTTATATTCTGCATTCACTTCCTCCTGATTCAAGGACAATGTTTTGACTTTTTGACCTGCTGGATTATAAATAATAATGGTTAAAGGAAATTTAAAACCCTTCAAACCCGTAATGGTAATCGAATCTTTTGCTGGGTTAGGAAATAGAGAAATATCATTATTTTTATTCATTGAATGAACCTCTTTTACAGAAAGCAAACCACCCAACCGTTCGCTCAATTGAGCTTGAAACAAACTGGGGATGGCAACAATAAATGTTCCTTGCGACTCCGTTACTCCTTGCAACTCCGCAGATGTGACATCTCCCACATTTGTAATTACTGGCGATTTACATCCAATAGCCCAATTGCGTTCATCTCCTGGAGGATCTTGCACAATCATTTTTCCGGCGGTACAATTCCAAAACATAATTTGCCCTCCAGACCAACCGTGTCCAGAACCTAAATCGAGACGATTTTGCACATCTTGACTGCCATTGCTTGCAACGTTATCAAATAAAACACCTGTCGACCAGCGATGATGAGGCCCAATATCATTGTTTTGAATCGTTGACGTATTGTTATAAAAAACGTTTGGACCACAAGTGCGGCTACCATTCACATAATCATGTCTTCCTCTTCGGGTTGTGCAATTTTGAATGAGGTTTCGTTGTCCATCCACATTAAAAGAATAGCGTCTGCTTCCCGTAATTATTGATTTGGCATCCAACATTTTGCAATTGTCAACCGTAATAAATGAGGCCGAACTTGTAATATGAACCGCCGAATATCCAAAATAATACACTTCGATATTTCGAGCCCAAGCATTGGTAATATTAGAAAAAGAAATGGCTTCCCATCCGTGATTTTCATCAGTATCAGAAGCATAGTTAGACGAGATTCTCATGTTTTCAATACCGCATTTTTGAATTCGGTTAGAGGTATATTTTATCAATTCTCCCGTGGAATAAACTGGATCAATAACATCCATTATGGGTGCGTCTAAAGTAATTGCATTTCCATTTACTGCCACTACTTTTCTTTCCGAATAGACATCATAGTCGTTCGCGATCCAATCAACTGTTGTGGGATCTTGCGGAATGATTGAAGTAAGTTTATCCATTCCCAATAAACTAATCCAAGCCTCATTAGGTATTCGATGCACAAAAACGGCGTCACCAACTACAAAAGTGTGACCAAACGCAACCGTAATTTGTTTTTTGCCTATGGATACATACGAATCTGTAATGGCTTTTTTGGTGGAGGATATATAAGTTGTTCCCGAGGTTCCTGCAAAATTAATTAAATTATGTTGGGTCGTTTTAGTGGCTATGAAATTAGTTCCTGTCCCATCAAATCCTTCTCCTCGCAGCACAATTCCACTAACCAAAATAGTAATGCTATTACTGATATTGTACGTTCCTGCCTTAAAAAGAATCGTCCCTCTAAAACCATTAGTATCTGGGGAATACCCTGAAACTTCGTTAATCGCATTTTGAATGTTAGCTAAATTATCGCCTGCCACAGCGTAAACGGTTTTCACCACAGCCACATCGGGAATGGGAGACTCGCTATTCATATATCCAACGCCACTAAAATCAGGTACAACATTGCCTTTACTGTCTGGCGTGTAATTTAATTTTCCATTTGTATCAATAGAAACTAAGGAAGAGGTCTGTGATATGCCTTGTTGAAAAGAGATTAATAAAAGTAGAAAGGGGAAAGCAATTTTTAGGTTATTTTTCATTTTAATAAATAGATAATTGAGCAACTAAACGAATTTTTTTAATTAATCCACAAAAGTGGATAACGAACGGGCATATTCCGAATCACTTCTGGATTTGTAAAATCACCATTCAATGATTTCCACAATTTAGTATATTTTTTATTTTTGAAAGCAATTCCTCCAAACAGTAAACTTGGCTGCCGAACTGGCCATTCCTCCCAATACATAACGTCTTTTTGGTTAGACCAAAGCGATTTGTTGGCAATAAAAGGCTCCATAAATTGCAAACCCAAAGCTAAATTTTTTCCATCTTTAGTAGTATAAATGAAAAGGTTGTCCTCTTTTGTCGACAAAATTTGACAAATACTAGCCATTGCATCCAAATTAAATAGGGAATATCCATAAGGTTTTGTGCGTTTCAATTCCAAAGGAAAACTGCCGTCTTTGGCCATTTGCTTGGGCAAAAGTGTGTTTTTATAAAAATTTCTACAGAAATCCATTGTAGGTTTGTCATTTATTAAATCAGCGAAAGCAGCTACTTGCATTGTCCAACACACACTGTGATTGTTGCCATTATCGCGTTCTGCAATTCCATATTCGTGAGTAGTTAACCATTTCAAATAATTAGTGAACCATACTTTTATAGTTTCTAAATCCGTTTTTGAAAGCGATTTTGAATCCTGAATGGCTTGAATCGCTTTGGCCACTTCAATCAAATGAATGGTATCAATAATTCCTATTCCGCGACCCGTAGCAATCCCTTTTATAGCCTGAGCATACAACAGATTTGGGTTCATTTTTGTGTTTTCATTGATAAACCAAGCTTGTAGATGAAGTATCAATTTATCTGCATATTTTCTGTCATTGGTCAAAATATAAGCCGACGCTAAAGCTCCAGAAATTTGGCTAAACCGAATTAACAATTCTCTGTGTGCTGTAAAATTAGTGGGATTAGTCATCCCGTCTTTTCGAATGTAAGGACCGTTCGGATTTTGTGGATCAGGCCACCAATAATCACCCTCGGAATAAAAATCATGCGTTGTCCCGGCGCTTCTGTTACATAAGCTGAATGTAACCGTTAAAGGCTCCGCGTTTAAATAAAATTCAGCATTTTTTAAAACTCGATCCTTTTCAATTTCATTCAGATTAAAAGCCATTTTAGTAGTAGAACAACTCGTTAAAGTAATTCCTGCAACTATCAAAATGGCTTCTAAGATCTGGTTTTTCATTCGGAATTTTCTTTTAAACCACTTCTAATTATATTTTTTTGAATTTTAAATATTCCCCTTTGAAATTTTGATTTAAAATATTCATTTCGATGGAATCTCCATTTGCATTTGGAATTACTTCAATGGCAGCTTTTCCATTCGACATTCTAATGGATTCACTCCCTGTTGGAGTACCTTGATTTTTTAAAGTTTGTCCTCCCGATAAACACTGAAAGTACACCCGATCTTCGTAATCCAAACAACGCAAATTATTTTTGTCCACAGCAATTGCAGTAACTAGATAATTTCCATTTTTTATTTTTTCGGAAGACAATACCAATCCTACCGCAGCTTCGTTTTTCGTGAAACGGTAATTCACATCTATGGTGTCGGTTACTTGTTTCCCATCTTTGGTTGTTCCAATGGCAAGAAAAGTGTTTTTTCCTTCTTTAAAATTTACATCCCACGTTAGACCACAAGCGGGATAAATGGTTATATTTCTTTGTTTTTCGCCAAGGGAAACTCCATTATGAAAAAATTCGACTTTCTTGCAGTTGCTAAAAACACTTAAAACACGTGACAAATCTTTAGGACCTTGTCTTTCGGTCCAAGTGTGTGATTCAATGTAAGCAAAAGGCTGCTCGCTCCAATAACTTTTGAACACATAATAGGCATCTTTGGGATTTCCATTTCTATCTACTACACCTTTTTGGTTCATATATGGAATGTCATCTTCTGGTCGCAACGGGGTTGCAAAATCTTTGAAAGCCCACTGAACATTACCCACAAATGTTGGATCGTTTTCAGAAATATGCAAATGCCAATCAAATAAATCAACAATATAACTTTCGCTCCAATCGCCAATTTGCGCAACATTAGCCACTTTGGTTTGAACAATAGCTTCTTCCCAACCTTCGGATTTTATGAGGCCTTCGCCTGTAATTGGATTTTCAGAGTGACGCCCAACTTGACTGTCACCGCCATATTCTGCGTGAATAAAATGCTTGTAATCTATTTTGTATTTATCAACGGCTTTTTTATAACTTTTATAACTTCCGGAGTACCAACCCGACCAAATGGAAGGCGAAAACACATCCACAATTTTAGAGCCTTCTTCATATTTTCGAATGGCTGTTTTTCGGTTTGGATCTAATTTGTGTGCCAAATCATTGAGTTCAGTTAAAAAAATATTTGTTTTGGTAGTATTATCACCATCAGGAAAATCGGGCAACCAATTTATTTCATTTCCTAAAGACCATATAATGATCGAAGGATGATTGTAATTTTGGTTGATCATTTCGGAAAGTAAATTTTTAGTATTGGCTTGCCATACCTCATTTCCAAGACCTCCTCGACACCAAGGTAATTCATCCCAAACCAACAAACCCAATTCATCACAGGCTTTATAAATTGCAGGATCTTGAGGATAATGTGCCAGACGAACAAAATTTGCACCCATTTCTTTTATGGCTTCCATATCTTTTCGATGTTGCTCATTCGACATGGCAGCTCCAACTCCAGCGTGTTCTTCGTGACGGTGTGTTCCGCGAATTAAAACTCTTTTTCCGTTAAGATAAAAAGGGCCGTTATCTTTAAATTCGAACCATCGAAAACCTACTTTGTCCTCAATTTTATCCGTTATTTTTCCGTTTTCCAGTAATGAAACGCTTACTGCATATAAATTAGGTGCTTTAAGATCCCATAATTCTGGATTTTTTATTTTGTTGAATACGATGGTGGTTTCATTTCCTGACAAGATTCCCTTTTGGACTGCAACCACTTTTCCTTTTGGATTTGTCAATTGTGCCAAATAGGAATATCCAGTTCGACTTTCCCCTTTTTCAACGGAAGCTACCACAACTAAAGATGCGGATTTCTCGGAAACCTTCGGTGTCGTAATTTTAATATTAGTAATATAATTTTTGGCCATCGACAGCAACCAAACATCTCTCGTGATTCCGCCGAAAATAAAAAAATCACTTTTTTGGGAAGGAATAATTTCAATGTTGTAACTATTATCAACTCGAACCAGAACTTCATTATTTCCAGCATTTATGAACTTCGTAATATCGAAAGTAAAGCCAATATAACCGCCAATGTGTTCTCCAACTTCCTTTCCATTTACATAGACTTTAGTGGTAATATTGGAACCTTCAAAATACAATTGATATATTTTATTTGGATCAATAGTGGCAACGACAAGGTTTTTTTTATACCAACTGGCGCTCCTTCTATATCCCGGATCATTATCAGTAGCATCTTGACTGTTCCAAGTGTGAGGTAAGTTAATTCCTATCCAATTCGTATTATTTTTTATTTCGGAAAGATTTTTAGCATCATTTTCTAAGTAATTCCAGTCCGAATTGATATTGGTTTTGCCACGTCCTAAAATTTCGTTTTTCTGGGCATTAAGGGTATTAAAACTAAACGTGATGTAAAATGCGAACAGAATTGTTCTGTTAAATAAATTAATTTTCATAAATTAAAGGGCTTTTTTTCTAATTATTGCTTCCAAAAAATAATAATCTGCGTACACGATAGGCTCATCGATTTCATCGTTTTTTGGGCCATTTCCTGTGCTGTGATCTAATATAAAAGGGCCATTTATAGACTCGTTTAAAACATATTTATCGGAACTTAATGTATTTATAACCTTGTTGGCGTAATTTAAATAAGCAGTATTTTTAGTATAAGAATACAACTCTATGAGTGCCGATGCCATTACTGCCCCAGCAGAAACATCTCGTGGTGTATTAGGAATGCTGGTGTCGTTAAAATCCCAATACGGAATTCCATCCGATGGTAAATTTTTATGATTTATAAAAAACTTGGCCGTAGCTTCTGCTTGTTTCAAATACGCTATATTTTTAGTATATCTGTAACACATGGTATATCCATAAACTGCCCAGGATTGCCCCCTTGCCCACGAAGATTCATCGTTAAAACCTTGATAGGTAATTTTATTTTTAACGTTTCCCGAAATAGTATCGTAAACAACAACATGATAACTACTACCATCTTTTCTAAAATGATTTTTCAATGTTGTGTTGGCGTGTTGAATGGCAATGTCTTTATATCGCTTATCTGCAGATAATTTTGTTGCCTCAAAAAGCAATTCCAGATTCATCATGTTATCGATAATCACTGGAAACTCCCAAATATCTTTGTTAAAGTCCCAAGATTTTATGGAACCCACTTTTGTATTGAATCGAGTAAGAAGAGTTGCTGCACTTTTAATTACAATGGCTTTATATTTTGTATTATCCTCTACTTCCAACCCTTTTCCAAAACTGCAAAAAACTTTAAATCCCACATCGTGACTATGCGCATTGATTTTTTCTTTTTCCATAAAGGTAGTCCACAATGCCGCTCTTTCTTTGAATCGAGAATCACCTGTAAGTTGGTAAATTTGCCAAAGATTCCCAGCAAAAAAACCGCTTGTCCAGTCTTTTGATGGTACTTTTTTTACAACTCCTGATTTTATAGACATACTGCGAGGAAATCCAATGGAATCAATTGGATATTCTAAAAGTTTCTGATATCGCTTTTGAAGTAAAACACTGATATCTTGTTTATTTGGCTCATTTTGTGCACTAACATTAGATTTACAAGCTGTGATAAACATTGCAAAAATAAATGCGAAAATTAAATATTTAATTCTAGTCATAATGATTTATTAAATAGGATAAACCGCCCACTCATTAGATAATAAATGTGGCTTTGGTTCCTGATTTTTAATGTAAATAGATAATAAGTAAACTCATCGCGAGGATAAGAAATACTAGTACGGACTTAAGCATGTTAATTTTTAATTTACTTCGTTTCATATCACAAATATAAAACCGATGTAGCAACTAAAAATTCAAAAATGGGTAGTCAAACATCCGAAAGAGATACTATTTAGTGCGTAAAATAAGGATGGCGCTTAATTCAATGGTTCTTCGGAAAATTTATTTGCATATTGAGATGGAGTTTCTCCATACTTTTTTTGAAAGCATTTGCTGAAATATTTTGGATTATTGAACCCTACTTTATAACTTATTTGAGAAACATTCATTTTATTTTGTTCTAATAACTGAGCTGCTCGTTTCATCCTTATTTCATGAATAAATTCATTGGGAGTAAAATTTGTCCAAGCTTTAATTTTGGTAAACAACATCGTTCTGCTGACGCCAAGTTCAGAACTGAAAAACGGGATGTCAAATTGCTCATTGGCAATGTTTTCTTCGACAAGTTTAAAAGCCTTTTTAAGTAATTGCTCGTCTAAAGAAGAAACCGTCATTTCTCCCGGCGAAAAATTATTTTCACTGGAAAATTTCGCTTTTAATCGTTGGGTGGAATCTAATAAATTTTTGATTCTTAACTTAAATTCTTTTAGATTAAATGGTTTGCTAATGTAATCATCCGCACCATTTTCTAAACCTTCAATTTTATAAATCAAAGAAGATCTTGACGTAAGCAAGATAACTGGAATGTGGCTAGTTTTTAAGTTTTCTTTGACCTTGGCACAAAGCTCAGTTCCCACCATTTCGGGCATAATAACATCGCTTATTATTAAATTTGGAACATGCTCAAGTGCTTTTTTTAGACCTTTTTTTCCGTTTTCTGCTTCAATGATATTGTATTCCGTTTTGAGCAGATTCTTCATAAAGGAACGCAAAACCTTATGATCCTCGACCAATAAAATGGTAAGTTTTCCTTCTTGAATAACCAAATCATTTACATCATCAGTTTGAATGGTTTCAGCATTTTCTAATTGAGCCGTGTATTGACTCACGTCGTCACTAATTTTAAAATTCAATAAAATTTCTTTTTCTGAAAGGTGTTCTTTACCTAACGGAAGTATGACTTTAAAAACGACTCCTTTGGTATTTTTATTTTTAACATCAATTGTTCCGTGATGGAGTTCCACAATATTTTTGGCAATAGAAAGACCTATTCCAGTACCTTTATTATAATTAATTGGTACATTTTTATGGGTTGGAATTTCGAAAAATAAGTCGAAAATCTTGTCAATATTTTCTTCAGAAATACCCACTCCAGAATCTTGCACTTCAATTACAGTATTCTTTTCTTCTTTTTTTATGTGTATTGAAATCACTCCTCCTTTTGGGGTATATCGAAAAGCATTGGAAATTAAATTATAGAAAACACGCTCCAGTTTATAGCGATCATAATAGACTAAAATTTCCTCATCTGAGGTGCTGAAGGTATAAATATAATGTCCATCCTTGGCATATTCTGTGAAGGACAGGAATATTTCGTTCAAGAATTTTACAATATTTCCCTCGGCGGATTCTAAGATGAACTGGTTGTTTTCAAATTTCCTAAAATCCATAAGCCTATTAATAAGACTCAAAAGATGATTGGCACTACTTTCGATCACCAACAATTTTTTGTACATCTCGTTGCTTCCATTATAATTCGAAAGTATCTGCTGCAAAGGTCCCAAAATTAGGGTTAATGGCGTTCTAAACTCGTGAGAAATATTGGTAAAAAACTGTAATTTGGCGAGGTTACTCTCTTTATTTATTTCCCCCTCCCTATATTCAAACTCCAATTCTTTTTCTAAGTTTTCCTTTGATTTTATAATCCAAATCAGTCCGTAAAAGGCTGCTCCAATTAACAGAAAATATAATAAAAATGCCCAACCACTTCTCCAAGGAGCTGGCTCGACAATGATTTCCAATGTGGTTGCCGTTTTGTTCCAAACGCCGTCATTATTGGCTCCTTTAACTTCAAATAAATAGGTTCCCGGTTTTTGAATGGTATAAACTGCCTCCGTATTTGTTGTTGTGGTCCAATTGTTTTCTAAGCCAACTAATCGATATGCATATTGATTATTTGTCGAATTAATAAAATTAGGAATGGCAAAATTTATGGAAATATTAGCTTTGTCATAACTTAGAGTCAATGATTTGGTAAAAGTGATACTTTTTTCTAGAATATCTTGGTCTGCATTTAAATTTACCGACTCATTTTTAATTTTAAAGTTAGTCAAAAGTACTTGAGGCGAATAGAGGTTCACGGAAATTCGATCGGAATCGAAATAGGAAATTCCCATAGGACCACCAAAATAAAATTGATGCGAATCTAGCTGTAAAAAAGCATTATCATTGTATTCATTGCTAACAAGGCCGTCTTTTTGATTGTAAATAATTACAGCATTTCGGGTGGGATTGTATTTAATTATTCCATAATTTGAACTCAACCACAAATTATTTTTGGAATCCTCAGAAATGGAATGAATCGAGGTTATTGTTGAATTCCCTAAGCTAATATTAACTTTATTGAAGTTTTTTCCATTAAACAAATAAAGTCCTTTAGCCTTGGTTCCAATCCATATTCTGTTTTTTTTATCTTGAAATAAAGTGAGAATATCATCTCCGGAAAGCACTTTGTTGTCAAAGAAAAAATGTTTAATTTGATAATTATTATTATCGAAATCATTTAAATTGATGAGATTTAAACCACTTTGCGTTCCAATCCAGATATTATCTTTATGATCGACTAAAAGAGTTCTAATTCTATTATTTGATAAAAAATTATCCGAATAATTATCATTGCCAATAACTTGGTACGTTTTATTGGAATTATCGTATCGAATCAAGCCTTTTCCAAACGTTCCTAACCACAGAATATCGTCTTTTCCTTTCTTGATAACGTAAACTCCCGTTTCCTTGAGTAATTTTTTTAAATCAGGAGAAATTATATCATTGTCAAATTTTTTCGTTTTGGTGTCATAAGCAGCAATTCCTTCATTAAACGTACCGATCCATAAGATTCCAGTAGGAGAAAGATACATTGATTTGATACTATTTATACCTTTTAAAGTACTTGAATTTATAGTTGTGGTAATACCTGTTTTGCTATTAAGGATCGTAATTCCGCCACCTTCTGTTCCAATGTATATATTTTTATTGGTATCAGCAACAAATGAGCTTACTACATCAAAACTCAGTGCACTGCTTCCCGAATTTTGATTAATATTAGTGAAATTATTATTTGATTCGTCCCAAATATTTAATCCGTTGTAGTAGGAACCTATCCAAACCGAACCTTTTTTATCGATAAAAACAGATTTTATTTTAGTTGTACTCGTTTTTTTATCGGGATTGTTAAATAGTTTTTGGATAGTTCCATCTTTTTGTATCACACTGACACCATTGTAATCGCCAATCCATAATGCTCCTTTATGATCGATATTTATTGCCCTAACATCTATACCAATTCCATTTTGTTTCCCATTTGCCTTAAGAGATATGAGTTTTTTAGAAACTACATCGTATTTATGAAGTCCGCTCGTTTTGGTTCCAATCCACAAATTTCCGACAGCGTCTTCTTTTAAATTCTGGACAAAAAGGGATTCACCATTTTCTTGGTTATTAAATTGTTGAAAGGAAAAGACGCCATTTTTTCTGCTAATCAATTTGCACAACCCGTTTGCAGTACCGATCCAAACAGCTCCGTTTTTGGTTTCTAAAATACTTAATATAAAATTATTTGGCAAACTCAATCGATTGTGAGTAGAATGAAAAACTGTGGTGAATTGATTAGTATTTTTATTGTAAATACTTAAACCTCGTGAGGTACCTATCCAAATTTCATTCTTTATTTCCTTGATACTCCATACGGTGTTATTGCACAGAGAATTGTCGCTATTAGTATGAAAATACTGCTTGAATTTATTCTTTACGGGGTCATAACAGTTAAGCCCATTATAAGTTCCGACCCACATATTCCTGGATTTATCCTGTTCTAAAGACAGAATATCATTGTTGCTTATAGAAGTTGAATCCTTTGGATCATTCCGATAAATTGTAAACCTCGTGCCATCGTATTTATTCAGTCCGTCTCTAGTTCCAAACCACATTTGCCCAATAAAATCCTGATTTACTACAATTACAGAACTTTGTGAAAGCCCGTCAACAGTAGACAAATAACTTAAGCGATACTTATTGGTTTGGGACGAAACACCAATTGTAATTAGCAAAATAAATACAGAAAGAAGTGTGTGTTTCATAATGGACTATTCTTTATAAAAAGATGATCAATGTAAAAATTTAAGATTTATCCACCCTGACTTTTAAATTATAAAGGAAGTGAAAAGATTTAAAATTTCCATCCTAATATTCAATTAATTATCAGCATATATAATTCCTCCGAATTATTTCAGTCGTTTTTTCAGTTGATAATCATATAAAGAAGGCTCTTTTTTTATCGTTTGATTCAAAAATTCAATATAAGCATCTGGATCATATTCTACTTTGAAATTATGATTTCCGTGAACACCAATAATTCTAGCAAAAGGACCATCTTTCATACCATTTAGGACTATTGGTTTTGAAGCATTAAATTTCCCAACAACATCCACATCGATATTCCAAAAAGTAGTAAAAGCACCGTGAGAAGGTTTCCAATATTCCGCGCCACCAGCTAAAAATAAGGGATAACTATTGTCCTCTTTTGGAGTAAAATGAACTACAATATTATCGAATAAATTCTGGTGATTGGCTCCACCATGCTGATCTAAATTAGGATTTGTAAATATTTCGCAGTTTTGGTAAACATCTTTTGTAGAAAAAGTATTAAAACTTAAAGGATGAATCACATTATTATACACTTTTAAATTTTTTACCAATACATTATGAACACCCCCCATTGCAACAGTATAATGAGCAATATTAGTACCATTTGTAAGGATATTTTCAATGGTGACATTAGCAATTTCTTCGGTTAAAATACCACTTTCTGCATTATGAATTACAACATCATTGACCCAACCATTGAAAACTCTAGTTAAAAATATGGCGTTATATCCTTGCTCGACGTGATGAGCAACTCTGGGCGTATCCGGAAAAGTAAAGCGCAAATGTTCTATACCAACTTCCGACAAATGCTTCCATTCGACCAATTGCGCTTGATAATTGGGATTTATTTCTAGTAATAAAGGTGTTTTGATGGTCACCTTATTTTTGGCGATTTTAATAATTTCTACTTGTTGTCGGACGATGGGCAACATTGGAAATTTCCAATGATGAGAACCGGGTTTTACTTTGGCATTATTGTAAATGCTTTGAATCAATTCCCCATTTTCACCTTCTTTATTAAACAATTGCAATTCGACAACATCTCCCACTTTTAGACCGTTCATTTTGGAAATGGTAAAAGTATTTTCGCCTCTATTCCCAGTCAAAACTTTGGCTAAAACATTTAATTTGGGATCATATTTTTCCAAATAGGACTTCACTCTTTCATTAGGAACTTGTGTCCAAATAAATCCTCCGGACCACGCATATTGCGAGAAGGGCAAGTCAATATTGTTCTGTTTCTCCCGTTGACGTTTGTCAAAAGTGATTAAATATTCTCGGAGTTCCTTCAAAGATTCTGGATCTTTAAAATACATCATCGGGCGAGGACAAAAAATCTCGGTCCCTTCTTTTCCCGATCCTGCACCTCTCAGTACAAAATTACTACGTTCAAGATATAGGACATCACTGAGTATAATACGCCCTGATGGCAATTGCAAAATCACATCGCCATTTAATGCACTTGCAGCTTTTATTGCTTTAATTAAGTTTTTAGAATCATCTAAATCATCATTGGCAACCACTCCATAATCGGTAGCTTTAACTATTTGAGTAGTTTTCTGAGAAATTTTAATTTCACCATTATGATAGCCAGCGTAGCTAAAATCAGGTAAATAATTTTGTGCAGCAATTATTTTATTTGCAATTATTTGAGGTAATTCTTGTGATACTAAGTGGTTTGAAAAGAATAAAATGAGAACAAAATTCGAATATAGTACAATTCCCTGATGGACTAAATTTCGTTTTTTATTAGATGGAGACATACATTTAAATTTAATTTTCCAAATATAAAATAGGATTGTGATTTAAAAATCCAAAAAGGGGTAGTCAAAAATCCAAATGCTTAAAAAACAGCTTTTTTTATAGCACCAAGGCAGTTCTCCAAAAATCCTCAACTTTTCAACAGGATATTACTGGAAAGGTTGCATAAATTTTATTCGAAATATCCCGTAATCCAAAATTAAGAAATTGTAAAACTCCATGAGGTTGCAAACATTGAAATCAATAGTTTGCAATGAACTTAATCAGTTCACTTTACTTCTTGAAAATGATAAAATTATTTATTTTAAGTTTTTTGCTTCCAAATAGTATTTTATTTCCGATTGGAATATTTATTTCTTTTGCTGCACCAAAGTTGATTATCACCGTAATTGTATCTCCTTCAAAGGAACGGGTAAATGAGATTTGATTTTCTTTATATTGAAGCTTATCATAACTTCCATACTGCAAAGCCTTTTCTTTATTTCTTATGGCAATTAATTCTTTGTATCTATTTAGAATAGAATTTTTTTGCTGCTCCAATTCCTGAACATTGACTTCTATGTAATCTGGATTAATTTTTATCCAAGGTTTTCCTGTTGAAAATCCCGCAAAAGCATCGCCGTTCCATTGCATTGGACTTCGCGATTTGTCTCTATTATTATTGTTGCCTTCCAGAAGTGCTTCTTGCGCATTTTTTCCTTTATCTAATGCCATCTGGTAATGCGTTTTTCCTTGAATATCGACCATTTCTTCAATGCTTTGAGCAGTTATATTGTGCATTCCAATTTCTTCACCATAATAAATAAAAGGAACTCCTTTCGCTGTCAGAATCAAAGCGGCTAACGCCAACGCTTTGTCGGGATTACCATCGGCGAGCCGGTCTATCATTCGAGGCATATCATGACTTCCAAAAAACAAAGTTGGATAGTTGCTCATGTTTTTTTCCATACTTTGAAGTTCTTCAAAAATACGTTGCGCAGAGAATTTGTCAATGCTCCCAAAATTGAAATTAAAAACAACGTCCAATAAATCTGGGGATTGGTATTGTTTTAAAACCTGAATTTTATCACTTCCTATTTCTCCTACAACAAAGCGATTATCATATTCATTCACCACCGATTTTATCTTTTTCATCGCAGCAAAAACACCTGATTGATTGATATCATTGAGATGATCTTGAACGCCTTCTTTCATTGGATTGTCTGTTGTAATGCCGTCTGTTGTTAAGAAATTGATGACATCCAGTCGGAACCCATCTACTCCAGAATCCAACCAAAATCGCAGCACTTTTTGAACCTCATCCACTACTTTAGGATTAGACCAGTTGAGATCTGCCATTCTTTTATCGAACTTGTGGTAGTAATACATATTGGTCAAACTTTCTTTTTGCCAAGCGGTTCCACCAAAAAAAGATTCCCAATTGTTGGGTTTATCTTTCCAAATATAATAATCACGATACGGATTATGAACCGATTTTTTCGATTCCTGAAACCATTTGCAGTCCGTAGAAGTATGATTCAACACCATATCCATAATTACTTTGATGCCTCTTTTGTGGGCTTCTTTCAAAAAAATATCAAAATCGGCTTTGGCTCCATAAGTGGGATCAATTTCATAATAATTGGCAATATCATAGCCATTGTCTACCTTTGGTGAAGTTAAAAAAGGAGTGAGCCAGATTCCTTTGACTCCAATGCCTTGTAGATAATCCAACTTTTTAGTCATTCCTTTAAAATCGCCATAACCATCCCCATTACTATCAGCATAACTGGGCATATAAATTTGGTAAAACACAGCTTCTTTCCACCATTTTTTGTTTGTTTCCTTTTTTTTCAAAGAACACGAACAAAAAGTAATTACTATACTAACGAAAATAATTATAGTCGATTTATTCATAAATTTTAAAGGCTATTTCCTCCTACATTTCAGCAATTTTCAATGAATTTAAAAGAATTCACAATTCGAATTCCTTGTTTCGAATCAGATTAGACACATTTTCACATAATGAATTAGAGCATTGCATTAGACATAAAGTAAAATATATTTTGTGGCCAAGGCACTTAATCCGTGCAATGTTTAAAGGTTTATCCATTTTCTTTTTTAAGATTATTTATTTTTAGTATTCTTATAATCAACAACAATCCCATTGACGAACATTTTGTCCCCGGAATAGGTAATTTTGCCATCAGCAGGAACAATAACAATTACAGCTGCACTTTCTGGTGCAAGTTTAATTTTTTTGGAAGAAGAAACATTTCGAGCTACAAAAGTTCCGGAGACCGTATTGTATAAATCTACTTTTTTGCCACGCTCGATTTTCATTGAAACTTTTTTCTTGGTAGCGTATGGATTGTAATATAAAAATGAAGGATAGGCTTTGTCTCTAAAGAAATCGGTAGCCAACAAATTTAATTTCAGAATACCTGCAACATTTGTTGTTTCAATAATACTACCAAAAATTCCAACATGCCCACTTCCATAAACACTAAATTGAGACTCTTTCGGGTTTTTTCCAGGTACCCAAAGTGGTCCGTCACCCTGCGCCACAGGACCTTTCAGATTTTCATGCTCCTTATAACTAGATTGACGAATCAGGCCTTCATATCCAATAACCCCTTTTGAAACTTCGGCTAATTCTGGATTCGTTTCGTGCTCATCGGGCATATATTGTGGATAAAAAAATCGGGAGGCATTTGCAGCGTTTAGCATCCATTTTCCAATAGCATTTGCATACGATTGATTGTAGCGAACCATCGGCACTAATGGCCAAGCCGCATCATAGGTATTCATCAGAAAACCGTAACCACCGTGATCTACTGTACTTCCTACAATTCCCGAAATGTCGATGCCATTCCAATTGCCCACCAAAACTCCCCATCCTTCACGACATATAGCCGTTCCGTCAAAACTCCAACCCAACATTTTATTTGTATCGAAATTTTGCCCTTGTTCGGCATTTATTCTTGCCGATAAATAAGCTCCAAAAGGCATTAATAATTCATACGTTGGATTTTTTGACTGTGATTGTAAGGCTGTCAATGCGCTAATTGCTCCTTTTAAATATTTTGGATCTCCAAATTTTTTATACGCAGAATATAATAACCATGCGTGTCCTGCAGCAACATCGGGTTGGGCACAAATGTTATTTTTCATGGGTTTCATTTTGCCATAATCAAAATAGGAATAGTCATAATTACCATTCAAAATCACATCGGCATTATAGAATTTATCCGCAATACCACGTGCCATTTCTTCAAATCCAGGTTCATTTGGATATTTGTCATAGATTGCATAAAACAAAAGATTGGGATACACATCATACCACCAATCACGGCCGTAACCGCCGCCCAACAAAGCGACTTCGGGACAGGTATTATTCATCATAATATTCCACCCAGTTTCTTTATTGTAGTAGTTTTTGAGCATTCCTACATAGTCAAGATTCTTTTGATTTGTTTTATCAATTCCTATCAAAGTAGCGCCTAATGTGGCTCCCATTGTTGCAAGAGCTTCGTGAAACATTCCTTTGTTATTTATTCCTTGTCGGACGTCGCCAACGGCAGTATATAAACCTACCACATTTTGAGGAAAATTCTTTTTGGTGCTGTCAATCCATATCATGGGCCAAAATTTACCTTTGGCATCAAAATCATAAACTGTACTGTCAAAACTCACCGCTAGTTTTTTATAGTCAATGATTTGTAACGGTTGCGGCAAATTTGGCATTTGATCCACGCGACCAATTTTTTGCTGTTGGACCTGGGCATTTCCATTTAACCCGAAAAGGATAAAAAACAGACCAACAAAAGTGAATTTAAAAATAGTATTCATATTTTTTTGATTTAATTATAATTGTATTTAGACCAATTTTTCGGCAACTTCACTCTTTATTTTGTTGTCAATCAATGGCTCGTCTGGCGAAAGCAAGTTACCTTCTGCAATGATTTTTTTACTAATGTAAATAGAACACAATTGCAACAAGGCAATTATTCCTATCGCATAACGAAGAGCAAAATCTTCGGATATGGTATAATATAAAACTAAAAATGTACCCGCTCCCAAAAGTCGGCCCAGATATAAACCCGCTTCGTGATTTAAAATATAGGTGAATTCACCTCTTTTTTCAATATGAGAAACAACATCAATCACTTTTAACTGAATAGGAAAATAGGCTAAATCCATCAATGGTTTTGCAATAAGCAATAATAACAGAAATACAATTACCCCAATTTTATTGTATAAAATACCATTTAAACAAGCTCCTAAGGCAAACAACACCAATCCGGCTGTAAATATTTTTATTCGATCCGAGGGTTTAGAAAATCGTCCTAATAAATAGATAATAATTGCAGCGAGAACAGCACCTATCGACTGTGCTTTTCCTAAAGCCCCTTCTTCTCCCAACAATTTAAAGATCAACATTGCCGGTGCGGTTACCAGAAATCCCTGCGCTAATCCTTTGAACGTAGCTAAAGATAACAGTTTGTACCATAACGGATGAAACTTAAAAAAGATATACTTTTTTTGGGTGGGATTAACAAAATTTCCTCTAAAACAGACAATTGAAGCCGTAATGGTAATCAAAAAAACGATTCCGGTAATCGTTAAATAAGCGGTGTGTTTGTCGCTTTCCCCAGTTTTGGATTGAATAAACCAACCAATTGTTGCGGGGATCGCGATAGCAATAATGGTATAAATGAAAGTCTCCAAGCCATAATAATAATTTCTATTCGTGTCATTTGTAATTGCCAATGCCAGATAATCTCTATTAGACCAATACAATCCAAAAGAAAGTCCCATAGTCATTCCCGCGATTCCGATTCCCGTTAAATCCAGCGTTTTCAGTGACATCATAATAATCATCGAAACGCCACTGAGCATCATTCCTGCCGAGTATAGTTTTCGGATATTAAAATGTTTTAACAGAAAACCATTTAGTAAAAATGTTAGCGGAATTCCAGTATAAATTGCCAATTGATAAATAACCACTTTTGAAGTGTCGCTTGAATTCCTCATAATATATGCCGCAACAAAGATATCTATCACTGGCAACACCAATGCGTAAACCATATTGGTTAGAATGAGTATTTGGAAATTATGAGACTGGCTTTTAAAGTGACCAATTTCAGTTCTTAGTTTCTTTAGCATTAGTGAAATTTTAAAAGTGAATAAATAGCAGCTATAGAAAAATTGGCACCGCAAACAAATTCATCCGATGCTCCGTAATATACGGTAATCGTGTCGCCATCGGGATGAACAATGTGTCCGTTGGTAAACACCACATTTCCGAAAAAACCGCTCAATTCATAGCTGGTAGTCGGCATCATAATGGGTTCTTCGGTTCTGGCGATTACTTTTGAAGGATCATCTAAATCCATTAAAAAAGCACCCAAGCAATATTGATGTTCAGCATTGGCACCGTGATAAATAGACAACCACCCTTTTTTCGTTTTGATGGGAGCTGCTCCGGCTCCTACTCTTTTACTATCCCATAAACCAGCTCTAGTTTTGATTACACAATGGTGATTTCCCCAATGAAGACCATCAGGAGAGGAAGTCAACCAAATGTAATTGCCACCAATATCCACGCTGCTCGGACGATGTAAAGCATAAAACAAACCGTTTATTTTTTCTTCAAAAATGGCGCAATCCTTGTTGTGAGGCGGCAACATCATACCATGTTTTTCAAAATTCTTCCAATCGGTCGTGGTGCGTAAACCAACACCAACCCCGTTTGGAGAAACCGAAGTAAAGGTCAAATAATATTTTCCGTGCAATAAAGCAACTCGACAATCTTCGATGCCAAAAGTTTCTAACATCCCCTCGCCCACTAATGGCGGATAATTTTCTGGCTCGTAAAATTGGCGTCCATCTTCGCTGCAAAGCAATCTTAGATGAGAAAGTGTGGTCAAATAATCAACTCCTTTATAGTTAATAACCCTTGCATCGCTGGCGTCTAGTTCTGGGCCATCTTTAGGGATTTCTATAATTTCTATGGCTCCGGTTTCGGTAAGAATGGGAAAGGAAATACTATTTTCTTTTTGTTTTGGTCTTTCGGCAACGCGAACAATCAACCAAGTTTTCCCTTCAAATTGAAATACACCAGGATTAAGTAGGCAGGTAATTTCTAAACCTTCTCTGCTGGCAGGAATATCTGCGGGTGATAATAAGGGGTTTTCTGTAAAACGTTGTGCTAAATCTTTCATTAGATTCTGTTTTTAATTTTTTAATTTTTCTAATTTTATATAGTCTGGATCCATTTCGGGAGTGCGCAAACCCGCCACTTCATCTGCCATAAGCATAAATACGTTCCAACACAAACCTCGCGTCGATGGCCACCAAGAATCCGTCGTGGTCCATTTTGTGGGAATAAATTCTTTGCTGTAAGGCCATTTTGGATTGAGATTAATTTCGGCCCAAGCCCTGTTTTCCATTAATTTTTTTGCTTTCTCCCATCCGTGTTTTTGTCCCACTACATAGGCACAATATTCGGCTCGAAACCAACTGCCCCCGTTGTAATACACACCGTCTTGTGATCCGTCGGCATAATTGGATTTTCCAAATTCGCCAAAAGGCTGATAATCCGCACTCAAATAAGCATAGCCTTGCTTGTCGTTGGTCAATCGGATACAAATAGGCGCTGTTGTCCCATATTCTGGATGGGGAGAATTGGACACTTTGTTAAGAACTGGTATTTGATTCAAATGATTCACCACCATCTCATCGGTCAAAATGGGTTTATTGAACAACCATAAGGAAAAGAATTCTGGTTCTAAATCCGTCAGCGTAATGAGGTCTGGAAAATTTTTATCGAATAGAAGATGCTTTCTATTCACATCATAAAAATTACGATATTCTTGTTCAGCCTTGTTAATATAAGCCTCAGAAATGTCAAAACCCAATTCCTTTATAGTCCGCAAAGCGATAACCAACATACCTTGATTTACGGCTAGTCGATCGGTTTTTGGATAGTAATCAATAATATCCACTTGACTCATGCTAAAGTGAGATTTGCAAATTCCATCTTTGTCTTCGTCGAATTCGTTTAACACAAAATCGACTGCTTTCTGTATTTTATCTTTTGGCAATTCAACACCAAATCGTCTTTTGTTCATCATTGCCCAAATTAGAAATTCGATAGTTGCCTCATTGTCTTTGACTTCTACAGAACCCATGTAAGGGGTTATGATGGTTCCAACAGCTCCTTTTGAATTCTGGGTTTGCGCCCATTTATCCCAAATCGAAAGGTTTAATTCCTTATTGTAACTGGAAACAATGGAGAAAAAAGAATCCCGATTGTACATATCCGGCGAATAGTTCATATTGGGAACATTGAACGGCGAAAAATCATTTAGATCCGTAATCCAGGTCAGCATATTGAAATTGGAATACAACATTTTTTCTATATCAGAACCTTTAAATCCTTTTCCTTCAGCCAAACGTAATTGGGATGAAACCACAAAATCGTGATGATTTTTCCACGGTTCAACAAAGATGTAGGTGGTTTTTGTGACCGTTTGTCCAATATTGATTCTGTTAAAAGGTTCCTTTTGTGGTTGATGTTCCACCATTTGCAAATCTTTGATCTCCAGATTACAATCTTTAGCAGATTGGGCTCCAATGAACATCGACACACTGTCATTTTCAATATAAGGAACCAATACACTTCCTTTGAAAAGTGTCCAATCGTTTTCACTTACAGGAAACTTGTCGATGTATTTCACGCCATTTTCAAGTTCAATTGTTTTCTTACCGTTTTTAATTCTAAAGAGTTTAACCGCTACGGGAGTAGTTCCTTTAGAAAGAAATGAAATAGTATAAATTTTTTGATCCTTCAACGGAACGATCATTTCCAGTCCGGACTGATTATTTTCATGGAATTTAAGTTGATAAAGACTGTTATTTTTTTCAATTTGAACATCTCCAATTTTTTGGAACTTGTCCTCCAATTTTAGTTTCACTTCATTTCCAGCATCCAAATTGTACATTTCACCAAATGTTTGCTTGATATAATTCTGGTTATTTTTTCTTTCTTCCAATGTCGCCACCGAAACCAAAGCAGGATCTGGGAGTTTTCGCATTCCAACAAATCCGCCACCGTGACCGTTAAAACGTCTTCGGGTAGTTCGAGTATACTGATTTTTATACCCTGCATCCATTAAAAAACCAACTACCTGTTTGTTTGGTGTTACGAATCCAGCCGAAGGAAACATTTCGTGTGCAAGACCTCCGGGAAAATTATCATATTCAAAAGTCACATATTTGGATGGCGTTTGAGCTGGTTTCGCGGTTTCTTCAATGGTGTAGTATAGCGATGGCATACCAGATTGCATTATATCAATGCTCTTTTTGACTATATTTTTATTTATTATTTGATAGTTAACCCTAATGGATACATTCAAATCGAATTCTGATACATACGTATCTCTAGTCAACTGCATCGTCTTTCCATCTCCAGTCCATTTGGCCCCTTTCCAACCCACAATAGCAGCGGTTTCACTCAAATCTAAATTTGCCATTCGAAATGAAAACTCTTCGGTGTTTTTAATTAACCGCTGGTTGCCATTATAAATATCCACAGTGAAGCCTGTGGTAGCGTCTCCAGCTATCTTTAAATTGATGCCCTGACTCGAGCCTGTTGTCCCCAGAAGACTATAAAATAAAACGAAAATAGTAATGATAATTTTATTCATTGAAGAGGCTTTTTTGTTGTCAACACACTATTAGAAATCTAGTTCTATGAATATGGTTACTTTAAAAAAAAGAGAAGCAGCAATTTTTATTATTTAACTGCTACTTCTCAAGGATATTAACTAATTAACTAACCAAAATTCATTTTCTAATATCCCGGATTTTGTGTCAAAAGACCTGCGGAAGCATCAATTTCTGATTGCGGAATAGGATACAACATATGTTTATCCTGAAAGTTTTTTCCCTGTGCAGTCATAACAGCTTTTGCAATTCCCCATCTTTTTAAATCTAACATTCTTTGATTTTCAAAACCAAGTTCAGCTCTTCTTTCAGAAATCAACCAACCTTTTACGGTTGCTTTATCAGTAGATGCTGGTCGGTCTGGCAAAGTTCCTGCTGGAGGAACAGCGCCTAGTGCATTTACAGTTGTTCTCGCTCTGGTTCTTATTTGGTTGATAATGGCAATTGCACCAGCATAATTCGCAGTTTCATTAAGAGCTTCCGCTTTCCATAGCAAGGCATCAGCATAACGTAGGTACACTTTGTTGGTTGGCGCATCATCATTGCCTTTATAGGAACCATTTAAACTGCCTAGCATTTTGTTTACATTCTTATTGGCAACATCCACAGTATATAATTTTCTTGGGTCATTTGTCTCAAATGAATTTAGGAAATCGGTACTTGGTGCAAAAAATCCCCAATCCAAAGGAGCACACATTCCATTACCTTTTCTTGGAGTTGCGTTGGCTTGATGGTCGTAAGAAAAAATATCTTCATTTTCAGCAAACTCGGTGGCAACACTAAAACTGTCAAAGTAATTGGCATTCAAACTATAACCCAGTGGGGCAAGTTCGTCTACAAGAGTTACTACTTCAGACCATTTTTCAGTATATAAAGCTGCTTTGGCCTGAAGTGCAATCACTGCACCTTTTGAAACTCTCCATTTTTCAGTTGCAGAACTGTATTTTGAATTCGGTAACAGGGCTTTTGCCAGTACTAAATCTGCTTTAATTCTATCCCAAACTAATGCTTTATCCGCTCTGACAGCAGTTGTAAACGCTTCCTGATAGGTTTGCACTGGAGCTAAAATTAAAGGAACTCCTCCAAAATTAGTTACCAATGAAAAATAGTAATACGATCTCAAGAAGTAAGCTTCTCCTAAAAGTTGGTTCTTTCTTGCAGTAGTAAGTCCTGTTAATGCCTCGATATCAGAATTTGTCAAGAAACCAATCGCTATATTAACTCTTTTAATTCCTTCATAATCATACTTCCATAACCCATTTGGGCCACCATTGGTTGATGTAAAGGTAAAGTTGTTTATATCGTCCATCCACGGCTGATCACCATCTGGGATCCATTTTTTTTCCATATCATCCGATGCAATGTCTTGCATTACATAATCATTTTGGAATACAAGACCTCCACCCCAATCCCATTCGGCCAAAATGTTCAATCTGTTTGAAAGCAATTCATACGAGGAATTAACAGATTGTTCTACCGAGGTAAGTGTAGGAGCTGTTTTTGCTTGCTCTAAAGTTGTTGCACCGATCGGCTCCGAAGTAAGCTGATCTTGACAGCTCGCCAACAGTACGATGCTGACGATTATCGGTGTTATAAATATTTTTTTCATAATATACTATTTAAAATTTTAATTAAAGTTTTACCTGCAGTCCCAAAATAAATGCTTTTGATTGAGGGTAAGTTCCTTTGTCAATCAATGAGGTTGATTCAGGATCTAAGCCCGTATATTTTGTAATGGTAAACAAGTTTTGACCGGATGCATAAAGACGTAAATGTTTTAGACCTATTGATTTTGCATCCAAAGTGTATCCTATTTCAATATTTTTCAATCTCATATAAGAAGCATCTTCAACAAAGACGCTGGATACATTACCACCACCATTATTATTAAAAGTAAGTCGCGGAGTGGTATTGCTTGTTCCTTCACCATTCCAGCTGTCTAAAACAGAGGTCATTGAGTTGAATGGACGGCTATCATAATTTAAGATTTGCTTCAAGTCATTATAACGATCCACTCCTTGAACTCCCTGCAATAAGAATGAAATATCGAAATTTTTGTAATCACCTGAGAAAGAAAGACCATAAGTTACTTTAGGAATAGGATTGCCAATTATCGCTCTATCATCAGCATTAATCTGGCCATCTTTATTCAAATCTTTGAACTTAATATCTCCTGGAACTGTACCATTTGTATTTGCAAACAAAGTACTGCTTACTTCCGCAGCATTTTGATATATACCATCAAATACTAATCCGTAGTAAGAACTAATGGGTTGCCCCACTTCAGTTATACTGTGAGTTCCATTATCTATAATATTGGCAACATACGTTTGAAGGGCATTCACACGATTGGTTAAAGTAGCTACATTTCCATTTACATTGTATTTGAAGGTGTGACTATTATCCTGAAAATTAAGGCCAAATTCAAATCCTTTATTACTTACAGCTCCTGCATTTACAATGGTTTGATTAATCACCCCTACTGAAACCGCAGGTAATGTTACGCCTAATAAAATATCAGTTGTATTTTTGACAAAATAATCTGCTGTAAATGAAAGTTTATTTTTAAGCAAACCCAAGTCCAATCCAAAGTTAGTTTGCGTAGTCGTTTCCCACTTAATATCCGGATTACCATATCTTATAATATTTACTACTCCCCCTGTGGTCGAAACTAAAGTTTCATAAGCATGGTCGGGTATTTCCTGATTTCCTGATCGTCCCCAACTGGCTCTCAATTTAAAGTTAGATATCCAATCCATTTTTTGCATAAAATCTTCTTTTGAAATTATCCAACCACCAGAAACCGACGGGAAATACCCCCATTTATTGTTAGGTCCAAATCGAGACGAAGCATCGGCTCTCATTGTAGCAGTGGCAAAATATTTACTATCATAACCATAGGTACCCGAAGCAAAGTAGGACATAAGCCCCCAATTAGTTGCTGATCCTGAACTGTAAATATTAGTAGTACTACCATAATCAAGATACCTAAAAGGGTCAGAAGTATTGTCATAATTTTGTCTGCTTCCACCCATTGCTGCTGCATTACTGTTAATACTTTCGCTACCAAGCAATACATTCACACTATGCACATCATCAAAAGTTTTTACATAATTTAGTGTATTACTGAAAGTGAAAGTCATACTTTGGCCTCTATTTTCATCCAAATTATTAGGTCTATTATTTCTTCCCATGCCATAATATTGATTTCCTGTATCATTTATGTTGGCATCTCCAAAATTTGATGCGAAATTTTTGTTATGGTTATATTGAATATCAGCTCCAAGATTGCTTTTAAACTTTAAAGACTTATCTTTTAGAAAAGCATATTCCGCATAGATATTTCCAAATGTTTGAAAGTTATCTCGCCTGTCAGAGGTATAGTGTACAATAGCAATTGGATTAGAACTAAATTCATAATTTTGACTCCATCCGTTATCTGGTCCGGTATAAAATGGCAAATCTGTGTAGGGATTTTCAGCAGAATACGTTGGATCATTAACATCTTTATAAATTGCTAAAACTGGCGGACGTATTAACGCATGGCGAATAATTCCAGGTGCATCACCACTAGAGGATAGCTTGTCTTGTTGTGTTTCGCTAATCTGAAGATTTGTTCCTACTTTAAAACGGTCCGAAAGATCTGCATTTACATTTGCTCTAAAATTGATACGTTGGTATTTGTCATTGTCTTCCACAACGATACCGTCCATACCATAATAACCACCAGAAATTAAATATTGAACATTTTCAGAACCTCCACTTGCAGAAGCTTGAAAGTTTTTAGAGTAACCAGTGGTGAAAAGTTCATCTTGCCAATTAGTATTTGCCAAAGCTATTCCGTTCACGCTACCACGTGCTCTATCCGCAGCATAAGGACTAATCGCGGATGCTGCATTTCCTGCAGTATTGTGCCACGCTTGATCTTTCACGGTTAAATATTGATCAGCATTCAACATTTTAGGAAGATTTGCAGCAAAATGAATTCCTGAATAATAATCTGCCGCAATGGTAGATTTCCCTTGTTGTCCGCTTTTAGTAGTAATCACGATTACCCCACCTGCAGCTCTTGAACCGTAAACTGCACCTGCTGCGGCGTCTTTCAATACAGTCATAGATTTTACATCCGACTGGTTTAGAAAAGAAATATCACGAGTTGAAACACCATCAACTACATATAAAACTTCATTGTTTCCAAGCGTTCCTTCACCCCTGATGCGTATTTTTATTCCATCACCAGGTGCACCAGTATTTGCAGCAACAAAAACACCCGCAACTTGTCCTTGCAGGGCCTGTGCAACATCTGGCACTTTTGTTTTAGATATATCCTCCATATTAACAGTAGTTACTGCACTCGTAATGGAAGCTTTCTTTTGACCAACATATCCAACGACCACTACTTCTCCTAAAGTGCTTATGTCTTGCTTTAATCTAACTGACAATTCGGTTTTGCCTGAAACAGATACTTCTTGACTTTGAAACCCAATATAACTAAAGATTAAAACAGCATTAGAATCTACGTTGTTAATAGAAAATTTTCCATCTAAATCAGTTACGGTACTAATTGCCGTTCCTTTGATATTTACATTTACTTGTGGAATAGGTCCACTTTCATCAGATACAACACCTTTTACAGTTTGGGCAAACATAATGCTTCCCGATAATATTGTCCACAGTAGGAACAAATTACAAATAATACTTTTTTTCATCATAAGGAAGTGTTAAATTCGTTAATAATTAGAGTAAATTTTTTCATTTTTTAAAAGCTTAGTTAATTAATACATCGTTATAGTAATCTGAATATAAAATTAGAAAGAGAGTACAGAAAACTGTGTACACTATTTCTTCAAAGGTGTACACTAAATGCAAAGTTATTGATTTACAGTGTATTAAAACTATTAAATCTTGTTAGTATACTTGATTTGATAATTTTTTGGAGTGATATTATACATTTTGTTAAACTCACGGTAAAAATAGGACCGATTATTAAATCCAGATTGGTAGCATACCTCAGAAACGGTCAAAATATTTTTACGCAAAAGTTCAGCGGCATATTTTAATCGTATGGTTCTTATTAAATCTCCGGGAGAAAATCCAAAAATTTGCTTGATTTTTCGATACAATTGCGAATTACTAATCCCCAATTCTTTTTCAATAAACAAACTTTGGAGATTTTCGTTGTCAATATTATTGCGTACGAGTTCAATTACCTTTTTTATAAAGTCTTTTTCTTCCTTTTCTATTGGCAAAGTAGATAGATTTTCGATAAGGGTGTCTTGCGAAAAATGTTTGAATATGAGCTCTTTTTCTTCAATCAATTTTTGTATTCTTATTAAGAGGTGATCGGGGTGAAAAGGCTTTGGTATATAAGAATTGGCTCCGCTTTCTAATCCTTCAATTCTATGCAAAACCGAATCTTTTGCTGTAAGCATTATGAACGGAATATGGCAGGTTTTAATGTTTCCTTTAATTTTGGCGCAAAGCTCCACCCCATCCATCAACGGCATCATTACATCACTAATAATGAGGTCTGGCACAACCTTTTCGAGAATGTCTATAGCTTCTACTCCATTATAGGCGGTCAAGATTTTATATTTTTCGCCTAAAAGTTCGTTAAGAAACATATGTATTTCTTTCTCATCTTCGACAATTAAAATCGTTTTACGATCATATTCGAGTTCCTCCAGAAAGGTAATTTTACTGGGGATATCCTCAGACTTACTTGGAATTTCTTCAAGAATATTTTTTAGATGCTGAGAAATCAAACTTGAACTCGACGCTTCATCTAATTCCTTTTCGTTAAATGCCTCTTTACTACAGGATAATAATACTGTAAAAGTTGTTGATACATTAGGAATGCTGGAAACAAAAATCTCACCACGCAATACTGTGACCAATTTTTTGATATAAGCCAATCCAATTCCGGTTCTAAACAAATCGTTATCTGTTGTTCTATTTGTATCTGACAAGAAAAATCTATCAAACAAGGAATCCAATTTTTCTTTTGGAATTCCCTTTCCTGTATTTGCGATGGTAATGTTTAACTTTTGGGGATTTCCGTCCTGAATGCGAAATTTGAGATCAATTTTTCCTTTTTCAGGAGTATATTTAAATGCATTGGACATCAGGTTAAACAGTATTTTTTCGATTTTATCCTTATCAAACCATCCCCGTAATTCAGAAGGGATGTCCAGATTGTAATCAATATTTCTATCCAACGCCCATTCATCAAACAATTCGGCAATTTGTTCTACCAAGTTAACAAGATCAAATTTCCTTGCTGTAACTTCTAAATAATCGTACTCCGCTTTTCGAAACTCGAGTAGTTGTTGGGTCAGAAATAATAATCGGGAAGAGTTTCGCTGAATCATATGAACGAACTTCTGATTTCGATTATCAAGGTTTGATGCTTCAGAAAGTTTTTGAATAGGTCCAACAATCAAGGTCAAAGGGGTTTGAAACTCGTGAGCAATATCCGTAAAAAAAGTAAGTCTGTTTTCGTGAAGTTCCTCTTCTCGTTTTCTAAAAAGAATGTTTTGACTTAAGGATTGACGCTTTTTATAATAACTCAAAACAAACATTATAAAAAGAATCACCAATATTGAATAGACGATAATTGCCACTGTCGATTGCCAAAATACGGGTTTAATTTTAATATCAATCGCATGAACAGGTTTACTCCAAACGCCATCGCTATTAGACCATTTTATCCATAAAGAATAGTTGCCTTGCGGAACATTGGTAAAGGAAATAATTCTCCGATTATTGATGTAATTCCAGTTCTTATCAAAATTCATCAATTGATACGCGTACTTACATTTTTCACTATTGATAAACGTTAAAGCCGCTAATTCAATGTCAAAAAAGTTTTGATTGTACTTTAAAACAATAGAAGGATGAGCCTTCGAATTTGGAGAAATTACTAATCCTTGGTAGTATGGAGTTTCCTGATTTTGCCCACTAATTTTATCAATAAGAATATCAGGAATAACCGCTGATTCTCTTATTTTTTGAGGCAAGAAATAATTAAAGCCCTTTATTCCTCCCATAAAAATGTAATTCGATTTTAAATTTTGATAGAAAGCGCCATCGGCAAATTCATTATTCTGAAGACCTTCATTTTGAGTATAATTGATAAATTTTGATTCATTAAGAATAAAATTGGAAAGACCAAAATTCGTGCTTATCCATAGATTCGATTTAGTGTCAGAAATAATCCCGTGAATGGTATTATTAGGAAGACCTTCTTTAACAGTATAGCTTTTAAATACTGCTTTTCCGTCAGGATTTATTTTTTCCAATAGATTCAAACCGAAACTCGTTCCTATCCAAAGTCGATTATTGGCATCCGTTTGCAGGCATAATATGTCATTATTAGATAAGCTATGTAGATCGTCGCTACTATTTTCATAAGTACGAAAAACGCCTGATTTTTTGTCAAAAAGATTCAAGCCTCCCAATCGAGTGCCAATCCAGAGCTGATTTTGATTTCTTGGAACTATTGAAAAAATAATAGTACTGCTCAACGATTTTTCATCACTATTATCGGTAATATATCTCTTGAATTCGGTTATTTTAAGTTTTTCGCCCGACCGCTCAATTTTAAAACGAATCATGCCATAACCGTTAGTTCCTAACCAAATAAATCCTTCGTTATCCTGATAAATGGCGTAGGTTGACTTGAAATAATCACATTTTTCATTCCCAATAATTGCTGCCCAACTAATAAGTTTTGATTTTTTTAAATCAAAAACATTAATGCCATTTCCATCGCTTCCTATAAAAATTAGATCTTCTTTTCCTTTGCATAAAGCAAAAACAGCATTGTTTATTGTGCTGTTACTTTCATTGAAATTCTCATATTTTAAAGGTTTTTCAGAATCCAAATAAAAATTTGAAGAAAAATGAAATAAACCTTTTCCTTTTGTTCCAATCCAGAAAGAATTGTCTGCAACCTCCAGAAAAGTTCTTACAATACCGCCATCTAACTCGGGAATTTGCGTTTTAGAAATTAGATTAAATGATTTTTTTAGTGGATACATTTTAAAAACTCCATCACCATCAGTTCCGGTCCAGATAACATTTTCGCTTCCGTGAACTAAAGTAGTTATCTTTTGATTTTTAAGATATTTTAACCAAGGTTTGACAACAATATTTCCGCTACTATTAATAATAGAATATCCTGATTTACTGGAAATAACAAGTCCTTCGGGAATATTTCCAATAATGTTTCCAATGTTTTTTTGAGGGAGAAAATGCCTTTTTTTATCCAAAAAAGAAAATAAATCAGCATTTCCGCTTGTAGAAACCATACAAACTTTCCCTTTCGGCATTATCTCAAATGTTTTGACTTCATTTGAAATCAATTTCACTTTTGAAACCTGCATTTTGGCTTTACTTCCCGTTTCAAACGTTAAAGCATAAAGGTCATTGTTTTCAAATAAAATAAGTAATTCACCCGTCGAAGTGAATTCCATTTTTTTGACCGCCTTTGTCGAAAAATTTTTGATTTTTAGTAATTGGAAATCATTGCCGTCGAAGTAACCAATTCCCCAATCTTTTACAGCACAAAATACATTTTTTGAGACATCAAGCGCCATATTAAACTCTGATTCCGACAGAGGAGGCTTATTTTTTCTGGTAAAATAATAGCGCTGAAAAGTGTTCGTCTTTTTATCATACTGATTGATTCCGTGAATGGTCAGTATCCAGATTTTTCCCCTATTATCTTCATCAATTTTAAGAATAACCTGGTTGCTTAGGCTATTTTCGTTGTCTAACTCAGGTCTAAAAATTTTGAAACTATGCCCATCATATCGATTAAGTCCATCCCAAGTTCCAATCCAAAGTAACTTTTCAGAATCCTGAAAAATAGAATTCACAGAACTGTTTGATAGCCCCTTGGTATTATCCAATTGCTCCAAAGAATATTTTAAATCTAATGTCTGGCTTGAGTTAGAAATTAATTTAAGACCATCATTATTGACTTTGGATGCATGAAATTGCGTCATTGCAGTAAGTAAGGATATAGGCTTTCCTCTATTGTTACAGGCAACAAACGCAAGTAAAATAAAACCAAAAAGCAAAATCTTAATTTTCAATTTAATAAATTTTTTAATGAATGAATTTTATAGTTTCATCATGCAAATTATATCATTTAGCACGTATTTTTATTTAAAAAAATTGATGAAATAAGCCGAAAAAAAAGAATATTTATTAATATATCGGTCGTGATTTTTAACACTAAGAATCAATTTAATCCAATAGTACAAATATAGCAAAATTGTAAATGAAAGAAGGTGTAATAAGAAATGTTACGTGCATTTTATGCATTGTTAACGAAAATTCAATCAGGCTTTCTGGGTGGCTCCTATTGACTTATTCTCGAATCAAAGTATTGAAATTTAGAAAATTTAATAGAAAAGATGCCATAAAAAAACCTCTAAATTTCTTTAGAGGTTTTGGTACGAATGTGAAGGAAGAAGGATTCGAACCTTCGACCGTCCCGATTAAAAATCGGGATGCTCTTTTCAGCGGAATACTATTTTACTTAATCAATTTCTCAATCCTTGCTCTACTTTTCCATTTTTTTACCTGCAAAGTCAATTAACATAACTGCAATTTCGTAGGTTGCAAGAGCCTGTTCATTACTTTTTTGTTTGGTCTAATCTTAATTTAGCTAGCATTAATTATTCTGTTATTAATTTTAAAAAATATTCTCAATTCCCACCTTACTCTTCCCACTTTGCTGCTTACTCACCTTAATCTGCACAGGAATCCTTTCCGTCATTTCCTGAACGTGAGATATCACACCAACTTTACGCCCTTGATTATGGAGTCTTTCCAAAGCATCCATGACGATATTAAGTGTAGTAGGATCTAGCGAACCAAAGCCTTCGTCAATAAACAAAGATTCTACTTTCATGCGACTTGAGGATAGAGAAGCGAGGCCTAGGGCTAAGGCAAGTGATACCAAGAACGATTCTCCACCTGAAAGCGAATAGACGGTTCGCACTTCATCGCCCATGTCCTGATCTACCACCTGTAAGCCAAGTGATGCTGGAATGCGCTCAATCTTGTATCGGCTGGTGAGTGCTTGCAGATGAATGTTTGCATAACCCAACAGAACATCAAGCGTGTATTCCTGTGCAATCTGGCGGAATTTTTTGCCATCGGCAGAGCCGATGATTTCGTTAAGTTTACTCCAGTTTTCAGTAACGGTGGCTTGTGCTTTTATATTTTTAAGCAGTTCGGTAATGCTGTTTTTATTGGCCTGATCTTGCTGCAAACGGAAGCTATTTTCTCCTTTTTTATGTTTCTTTTGTTCTAAATCAGATTTTGCAACGGCCTTAAGTGTGTTAAGTTCCTCAAGTGGTCGCTCTGATTCACTGTTTTGTTTATGCCTGTCAAAAGCCTGTTTTCGTTCTGCAAGGATAGTACTTGCTTTAGTTACTTCTTCTTCAATTGTTTGTAGCGCAGTTCGTTCCGTATTAATCCCGTCGATGCTCAAAGCCAGTAACTGGTTGAGTGTATCAATATTTAGCGATTGATCGTTCTTTTGATTGAAATCGCTAAGCCAATCTTGCATTTGTTGTGCTAATTTTTGTGCTTCGGTTTCCAACCTCGTTAACGTGGTGGTCAATTCTTCTTTTTGGGTATGGGCTTTTGCGGTATCAATATTTAGTTGTTGCTGATTTCCTTTAAGTTTTTCGAACTGTTGCTGTGCTTCGGTTATAGCTTGTTTTAGCTGTGCTTCGGTTTCATTAACAGCTTGCCCTGCAAATATGGCGTCTCGTTGTTGGCTGAAGACGAGATGAATGTTATGTTGTGCAAGGCAGGCTTCCGTTTTTTTACTGACTTCTGACGATAGATTCTTGGCTTGGTTTTGTAATTCCTTTAGTGTAGCTTCGAGGGCTGCTTGCTGATGGTTGTATTTCTCGAATTTTTCGGTGTTTTCTTTCCATTTTTTGACAAAAGTATCAATACGTTCTACGAAATCTGCAGGGGTAGATTTCCAATTTTCCATCCAGTCTGAGGCTGTAAAATACGGAGAAAGCAGTTGTTCTACGCCATTAAGTTCGGTGGTTGCTTTGTCTCGCTCTTTTGTATTGCTGTTTTGCTGTTCGTGATAGACAGACAGCTTGCCTTGGATGTCTTTTATTTGGTCGGCAAGGCTATTTATGTTTTCCTTTAGTGGGTCAATGTGGTTTTTAGTTCTTTCCAGTAGTTGCTTTTTGTCGGTATGGGCTTGTATTTGTCCTAACAAATCAGCTTGTCTTATTTTGAGCGATTGTAATTTTTCTTCGATCCATTCTGCTTTTTTTGCATCAGCTATCGCTTGGCTATCTATTGCATTATCGAATTGTTCCCAAGCTTGTTTTTTTCTTTCCAATGCCGATTGCTTTGATTTTATCTCTTCGTTCTGGCTTTGAATAGTTTGTTCTAGCGAGTTGCTTTCTTGTTCCAAGGCATTATGCAGGCTATAGCTGGCAAGATAGCTTTGTTCTTTTTCTTGATAGGTTTTTTCCAGTTGAGCGAGTACATTTTCCAATTGCGGATTATGCACTATGTATGGATGGGTTGTGCTGCCACATACAGGACAAGGCTCGTTGTCAATCAAAGCATCTCTAAGTGTTTCTACATTTTTGGCCGATGCCAGACGGGCTTGTTGCAGGATTTGGTAAGTTGTGTCTTTTTGCGCCTTTTCTACAGGTAGTTGTGTTGTTAGTTTTTGTGATGCTTCCTGTTTTGTTTTATAATCGAATTGATCTTTTAGCTGTTTTTGGTTTAGCGTTTCTAATTCAGTTTGGTTACTATAAAATATTTGCCAATGGGCCTGTGCTTTTATCGTGTTTTCTATTTTTTGGTCTGTTTCGGTTTTGTCAAGATTTAGATTTTCGATGGGAATCAATAGCAGCTCTTTGCTCTGGGCATCATAGCTTTTCTTTAAATTTTCCAAGCCTTGTGACCGCTGTTGCCAGTTGCTCTGAATAAGTGTCTTTTGGGCTTCGTTTGTTCCGATTTGGCCCTGTAATTGAATCAGGTTTGTATGAGAGGTTTGCACGATTGCCAACAATTTTTGCGCATCCTGTAGTTTGGACAGGATGAGATCTTTGTTTTCAGCAATCGGGCTTCGGTCTTTGTTTTCGGCCTTCCAGTCGGTTGTGTTTTTTATTTGTGCCTCAAGATTACTGTATTCATCTTGCTTGGCTGTTAGTGCTGTTTGATACTTGGTGTTTTCTTCTGAAGCATTTTCAGCTTCTTCTTTGAGTTTTTCTACCTGTTCTTTTTTCTCCGTTAATAAGGTGTCCAGTTTCTTAGCTTGCTCCAGTATTGGAAGTGCATCGGCAAGTGCTTTGTTTTTTTCTGCAAGACGGTTTTCTGCCAATTTTAGCTGTGTTTCCAGATCTTCTTTTTGTTCTTGCAGGGTGGTAATGGTTACTTTTAGTGCTGTAAAAGCTGTTGTTTTTTCGGTATGTTGCTGTTGCGTATGCTTTAGGGCGTCTGCCCAAGTTCTGGTTTGCTGTACCTGTTCTGCCAAAAGTAGCTTTTGGCTACGTGGCAAAGCCAATGTTTTAGCTTCGGTGGCAAGCTGTAATGAAGCATTGGCTTCATCGTGACCAGTTTGTAGTTTGGCGAGCTGTTCGTGCCATCTAATTTCTGAACTTAGTTTTTCGATATCCTTTTCAAGATTTTTGATCTGGGTTTCTAAAATCTCCTGATCGTCTGATAGGGTTTTCAGATCTTCTTCAGTAAGTGTAATAATTCCTTCTTTACGTAAATTGAGGTCGCGAAGTTGGACTTCTTCAAACCTATATTTTTCGTAAATCTTTTTGGAAATTTCAGAATAGATATGCGTTCCGGTAAGCTTTTCTAGCAGCGACGATTTTTCATCTCTATTGGCTTTCATAAAGGCCGTAAAGTCGCCCTGTGCTAATAGGACAGATCGCGTAAATTGCTCGAAGTTTAAGCCCACCAGACGTGCTATTTCGTTTAGGGTTTCTTGCTTCCTGCCTGGAATTTCTATATTGGAAGTGATATTCTTTAGCGTGACTGAATCGGACTGCATGCTTCCATCTGCCTTGTTTCGTGCTCGTCTGACATTCCAATTGGCACGGTAGTGATTCCCGTCTATACCCACGAAATCAACCTCGGCAAATCCTTCAGCTGTTCCGTCGCGTAGGATACTGCGGACATCTCCCTGACTGAGTGTACTGCCTTGCGCATCTTTGATTTCTATTCCTGCCTCTTTTGCTTGCAAGTATCGCGGTGTTTTGCCATATAAAGCCAAACATAAAGCGTCCAATATAGTAGATTTTCCAGCACCTGTAGCGCCAGTAATAGCAAATATTCCTGCCGAACATAAAGGCTCGGCTGTAAAATCGATTTCGGTGTTTCCTTCTAAAGAGGCTAGATTTTTGATGCGTATGACTAGTATCTTCATCTTATTCGGCTGTTTGATTTACTTCTTGTGCTACTTGCTGAAAGAGTTGCATGATTTCGATTGGTACTTCGCTATTGAATCTAGATTGGTATATTTTGTCGAACACATCGAGTGGTTGAAGTTCGTTCAGTTTTTCTGGTGTTATAAATTCCTGTTTTTCTTGGGTAGAGGCAGGGTATTTTACATCGATTTTGGCGAGCCTTACTTTTTTGCCTGCTAGTGCTGTTTCTATTTTATGCCGCAAGGCGGGTTCAGGTCCTTCGAGCAACACCCGCACCTCCAAATATGGTGCTGTTTCTAGAGTAGTGTCTATTTTGGATAACTGCTCTAACAAACCAATAACTTCATGTAGGGGCTGATGACTTAGCGGAATTCTTTGAAGTGGTACAAATAATGGAATCTCTATTGCTTTAAGGTTACTGATTTCCTGATGGAGATCAAAAACAATTACTTGATGTTTGTAATTGAGTTCTGAAAAAGACATAGGTAATGGACTGCCTGAGTAACGTATATGTTCTTTGCCACCAATTTTTTGTGCTTTGTGAATGTGTCCTAAAGCAACATACTTAATATCTTGATGAAAAGCAGTGGCAGAAATGCATTCTACGCCTCCCATAATGAGTCTTTCGGTTTTATCCAAATCCGTTATTTCAGCATGATGGGTATGTAGGTGACCCATTGCGATGATATTTTGTTCGGCTTGTTTTTTTTGCTCAGCATATTCAAATGCTTCTTTGTATAATGCAGTTACACCTTCGGTATATGGGTTTGCACAGCCTGGAATTACAGGGTAATCACCCATACGCAGGAAAGGAACAGCAAGACACCACGTTTTTATGTTTCCAGAAGTGTCATGTATCGGAACAAGCAATTTTTCGTAATTGATTTTACCTTCTGCGTCTTTTTCAACTAATCCTATGATATGGACGTTGGAAGATTCCAACAATGGTTTTGGCGCTTCTAAACGTGAGGCAGAATCATGATTGCCTGCAGTAATGATAATTTGTAAAGCAGGACTTAATTTAGTAGCTTGATTTAAGAAACGATAGAACATTTTTATAGACATTGCTGACGGATTCGATATATCGAATACATCACCACTAATAAGCAAAACGTCAATCTGTTCCGTCTCTAATGTCTCCACTAGCCAATATAAGAATTTTTGGTGTTCAGAGGTACGGTCATATTCGTGAAATAATTGACCAATATGCCAGTCTGCAGTATGGAGAATCTTCATATTTAATATTGTTTTTTATCTCCTATTATGACTGTTTTTTGAATTGCATTATATAATTGAATTTAATAATAAAATGTAAATAATTTTACGATTTTGTTTATATAGAATGCATTTAGTTCTTTTCAAATATATTAATTAAAAAATCAAAAAAACAAATAATTTTATACGATTTTATTTATAATTTAAAGTTGTTAATAATTACATAAAAACAATTTATCCAAAATCTTATTATTTACGTAAATATATAATAAGCAAATGAGATACGTAAACATGCTCCCTAATAAACGCTCTTGTAAACT
>JAAFGY010000152.1 GCA_010365135.1 Flavobacterium sp. | reverse complement strand
GACACAATCTTTAATAATTTAATCAAAAGAATGGTCAAAGCTGATAATATTACACATCAAAAAATGATATGTAATTAGATGCAGACCTCAATAACTTTTTATTCTTAATATTAAAACCGTCTCAAATTAGATTTTGAGGCGATTTTATTTATTTAGGATTCATATAAATGGTGGTTTTTAGAATTTTAGACATAAAAAAACGGCTTTGTGTACACGAAGCCGTAATTCTATTGATTAATCTTGTAGCGAGACCGAGATTTGAACTCGGGACCTCAGGGTTATGAATCCTGCGCTCTAACCGACTGAGCTATCTCGCCATATTTTAGGGATGTAAATCCTCTTTCAATGCGGGTGCAAATATAAAAATTATATTAGAGGTTGCAAGCATATATGTAATAAAAAAAAATATTTTTAAAAAGGCTTTTTTTTTGGCTTTATATTCTATACATTTCCAAAAAATTAAGCGTAGCTCATGGATTCAAAAATACGATACGAGATAGAATTCCCCATAAACTCATCACCCCAATTGTTGTACCAATATATTTCGACTCCCTCTGGTTTGTCTGAGTGGTTTGCTGATAATGTGAATTCAAGAGGAGAGTTTTTCACTTTCATTTGGAATGATTCCGAAGAAAAAGCGAGACTTTGTTCCAAAAAATCAGGAGAAAAAGTGAGATTTAAATGGGTTGACGGGAATAATAAAGATACAGAATACTTTTTTGAGCTCAATATTTTAGTGGATGAAATTACAAAGGATGTTTCTTTGATGGTTATTGATTTTGCAGACTCTGACGAAGTAGACGAAGCAAGATTGTTATGGGAAAATCAAATTTCGGACCTTAAACATGTAATTGGTTCGGTTTAGGATTGATGTTTTATAACTAATATTTGTCATGCTTTTAGTGTGACTTTTTTTTTGAATAGTATGATAAATTTTAATGGTTTCTTGGTGTCTAATGACACCAATTTGTTGACTCAGAATCGCGCTTTTTTATACGGAGATGCCGTTTTTGAAACAGTTAAAATAGTGAATTCTAAAATTCTTTTTTTAGAAGATCACTATTTTAGGTTAATGTCTTCCATGCGAATTGTGCGAATGGAAATTCCGATGAATTTTACAATGGAATATTTCGAAGAGCAAATTGTTACTTTGGCCAAAGCCAATACTATGGAAATTTCCTGTCGTGCCCGAATTACGGTCTTTCGCAATGATGGTGGATATTACTTACCGCAAAACAATACCGTTTCTTTTTTGGTTAATGTTGAAATGTTAGAGAGTACAGCATATTCAATCAATGACAACGAATATATTGTAGATTTGTACACTGATTTTTACGTTGCAAAACAGTTGCTTTCTTCGATCAAAACGACCAATAAAATAGTAAATATCACGGCAAGTATTTATGCTAGCGAAAATGATTTGGATAATTGTTTGTTGCTGAATGACAGTAAGAATGTTATCGAAGCGCTACAAGGAAATATCTTTTTACTCAAAGGAAATAAGCTAATCACCCCTCCAGTTTCGGAAGGATGTTTGAATGGGGTTATGCGAAAACAAATATTGAGTTTGGCTCGAACGATCGAAAATATCGAAGTTGCGGAAGAAGTAATTTCTCCGTTCGACCTTCAAAAAGCCGACGAACTGTTTATTACAAATGTGATTAAAGGAATTCAGCCTATCAGTAAGTATCGTAAAAAAGAGTTTACAAGAAATTTGGCAGTGATAATGACACAAAAACTTAACGACTCTCTAATGGAGTAATTAATTTAAATTGGGATTTTCAGGCGCATTTGACCATAATAAATATTCTCCGCCTAATTCCTCTATTTGTTCTTTCCAAAAGCGCGAAGCTGATTTCCCAATGATTTTATTTTCATAGTTATTTTTGATTATAATCCATGAGTTTTCTTCCATTTCCGTTTCCAGCTGGTCTTTTTCCCATCCAGTATAACCTAAAAAAAATCTAATATTATTTTTGTTTATTTTACCTTTATTGATCAGCTCTTTAGTGATTTCATATTCGCCCCCCCAATAAATTCCATTGGATATTTCTATGCTATTTGGAATTAAATGTGGGATATTATGTATGAAATAAAGATTATCTTGTTCGACAGGGCCGCCATTGTAGATCTTAAATGTGGCTTTAATGTCAGGTACTAAATCATTAATAGTATACTTTAATGGTTTATTTATGATAAACCCAACCGAACCTTTTTTATTATGATTAGCCAATAAAATGACTGACCTATTAAATGATAAATCCCCAATTATCGAAGGCTCTGCTATAAGAAGATGTCCTTTTTTTAATTTATCTGAAATCATAGAAGTGTAGTTTTAAATAAAGGAGTATATTTTTAAATAAATTTAAGCATAAAGATAAAAATTATCCAAATTTAATCGATAAACTGCATAAAAAAACCTTCCATCGGAAGGTTTTGATTATATTTAAGAAAGCTTAAATTTAGTTTACAGCACCTTCTAAATCAGCACCAGCTTTAAATTTCACTACATTTTTAGCAGCAATTTTTATAGTTTTTCCTGTTTGAGGATTTCTACCATCTCGGGCAGCTCTAGCAGAAACTGACCATGATCCGAAACCTACTAAAGATACTCTTCCACCTTTTTTCAAAGTACCACCTACGTTTCCTAAAAATGATTCTAAAGCTAGTTTAGCAGCAGCTTTTGTAATTCCTGCATCAGCAGCGATCGCGTCGATTAATTCTGATTTGTTCATAATGTTTAGTTATTAAATGTTGGTTAAAAAATCCTTGTTAATAATAACAAATTTAATAGGAATAACTTCCCTTACAAGCGTTTTTATTAATTTTAGCGCCTTTTGTTGATAACTTGCTTTTTTTGTTCATAAAGTAGCGATATTTCCCTCAAAATCATCAAAAAACACCCGTTTTATTGGCGTTAATAGGCCTTAGCATTTTCAGAAAAAGCCATTCCATTCAATAATTCTCCTACATTCATCTTCTTTTTACCAGGAAATTGTATGCTTAACACCTGGATAAACCCATTTTTCGCGGCAATTTTCATTTCTTTTTTAGAACAAATTAAACTTCCATTGGCATAATTATGACCTTCCAAAATCATTTTGGCTTCGTGAATCTTGACATTCCATTCTTCATTTTTATCACTAATGAAACACCAAGCCGAAGGATATGGACTCAAACCCCGTATTAAATTATAGATTTCCTTTGCCGATTTTGTCCAATCTATTTTGCAATTTTCTTTGTTTAATTTGTATGCTGTTTTTATTTCGGGAAGGTCTTTTTGAATAGTTGTTGTTACATTTCCTTTTTCAATCAATGCCACAGTTTCTAAAACAGTTTTACTTCCTAACGCCATTAAACGATCGTGCAATTGTCCCGCATTTTCATCTGATGCAATTTTTATTTCGGAATTGAGAATCATTGCACCCGTATCTATTTTATCATCAATGAAAAAAGTTGTGACTCCCGTTTTCATATCTCCATTTATAATTGCCCAGTTTATTGGAGCTGCTCCTCGATAATTAGGTAATAAAGATGCGTGAAGGTTGAAGGTTCCCAGTTTTGGCATTCTCCAAACCACTTCGGGCAGCATTCGAAAGGCAACTACTATTTGTAAATTGGCATTCAAGGATTTTAATTCTTCTAAAAAGCTTTCGTCCTTCAAATTCGTTGGTTGTAATAAAGTAAGGGTATTGGCCAAAGCATATTCCTTCACGGCCGAATATTTTATTTTTTGACCTCGACCAGCCGGTTTATCTGCTGCGGTGATCACGCCTACAATAGTATAATTATTCTTGATTAGGGTGTCCAAAATGCCAACGGCAAATTCTGGAGTTCCCATAAATACGATTCTTAATTGCTCCATTATGATTTTAAAGTGTATTTATTGTTGGGTTTAATGACAATTTTATTGTGCTCCAATAAGTTTTGCAAGGCAAAGATAACTTCGTCTTCACTGTTTTTTGTCAATTTTTGAATTTCTCTTGAATTCAATTCCTGAATTTTTAATAATGCAATGATTTTTTCTGAAATAGAGGAATAGTCGCTAGATTTCTTTTTTCTGGAAATGCAATACGAACAAATTCCACAATCCGCTTCCGCTTTTTCGCCAAAATAATCCAGAATCAACCTGCTTTTGCACACTTTCTTTTCATTGATATAATGCAAAACCGATTCGAATTGGGCTACTTTTTGTTTGTTTTGGGTTTCGAGATATTTTGAAACTCGATTGATGGTTCTTTCATCTTCGCGAACTTCGTTGAAAATAATCGTGGCATCATTGTTTTTCTTATGATAATCAATAATTTCAAGTTTTTTTAACTTTTCTAAAAGGGAAAGTAATACAGATTCGTCGCAACCTGATTTTTTGGCTATCAAAGATAAATTGATAGCTGTTTGCGATTCATAAATGCCCGGATATGTTCGAAGAATGGATAATACAGCGGGTTCATCATTTGGATTCAAACTCATATAACGAATGACTTCTTTGGATTCGATGATAAATTGCATCGTGATTTTTTCGGAATATTCTTGGGACAAACTCAAAATTCCTTGACGATCTAAAAACTGAATCGCATTGAAAGTTTTCAAAGTAGGAAACCCATATTTTTGACAAAAATGATTCAAATTGAACGAAAATTGTTCATTGATTCCTTCTCCATAAGCAATTCGGAAATACGTACATAATTTGATGTAAATCTGGGTAAGAATGGTTTTATCTGGCAAAACATTTATAAACTGACTTTGCGCTTGCAGTTTGTCAGAAGGGCTTGTAAGCAATACTGCAAATGCTTTTTCTTCATTTCTACCCGCACGACCTGCTTCCTGATAATAACTTTCCATACTTTCGGGAAGATGAATATGAATCACCGTTTTTACATTCGATTTGTCAATTCCCATTCCAAAAGCATTGGTGGCAACGATAATCTGAGCTTCTTCATTCATCCAAAGACTCATATTTTTTTCTTTTTCTTTAACCGATAATCCACCGTGATAAAAAGTAGCTTTGAATCCCATTGCTTGCAATTGCGAAGCGGTATCGGAACACGATTTCCTATTTCGAACATATATTATGGAAGGTTGCGGATTCTTTTTCAAGATTTGCTCCATTCGATACAATTTGTCTTCGACTTCAAAAACCATATAGGCAATATTTTTTCGGGCAAATGATTTTGTGAAGATGGCTGGATTTTCTAATCCCAATTGAAGAATAACATCGTCAAGAACTGTTTTCGTTGCCGAAGCTGTAAGTGCCAAAAAAGGAACTTTAGGAAAATGAGTTTTTAAACTGGAAATTTTCAAGTAAACTGGACGAAAATCGTGTCCCCATTGCGACACACAATGTGCTTCGTCGATGGCAATAAGATTGATTGGCAGATTTTTAATTCGTTCCAAAATCCAATCCGATTGCAAGCGTTCTGGCGATAAATACAAGAATTTATAATTGCCAAATTCGCAATTGTCTAAAAGCGTAATCATTTCGTCCGATTGGATTCCGCCAGTCAATGCAATGGCTTTGATGTTGAGGTTTTGCAAGCGTTGCACTTGGTCTTTCATCAAGGCAACCAAGGGTGAAATAACCAAACAAATTCCGTCTTTCATCATGGCAGGAACTTGAAAACAAATCGATTTTCCACCACCCGTTGGCATCAAACCAAAAGTATCTTTGCCATCCAAAACCGAATTGATAATTTCGTCTTGTGGCGACCTAAATTTGTCGTGTTTCCAATATTTTTGAAGAAGTGCTAATGCTTCAGCCATTAAAAAAAGTTGTTGATTAGCTTTAAAAAAATTAAAAACTCAAATGAAAAACTCCTAAATTATTTAGAAATTTCATCTAAGATAAATAAAATTCTGTTATCAAGCGTGTCTTTTGGAACTTCTATGAGTTCGTAACCGTAATTTTGATAGGTTTCGGTAAGATGATTGTGAATGAGTTTGGCTTGTTCGAAGTTTTCGTAACGGGCTTCATCGCTCACATAAATTTCCTCCCAGGGTGGCAGAATAAAGATTTTTGTGTATAAATTTTCGCGGCAAGCTAAGTCAAAATGGGCAGGATAACTGTCGCCAATGTAGTGCATATAAGCCAAAACATCTGGAATTCCTCGGTCGATAAAAACAATGTTGTGGGATTCTTCTATCGCATTTTTGAACTGATTTTTTCTTCCTTCTAATAATAATTCACTGAAAAGCAAAGGATTCTCAAGAAATAATTGTTCGATTCCTTGTTTTTTTGCTTCTAAAGTTACTTGTCTGGAAATTTCCGGATAACAGCAAAACCCTTTTTCTACTAAACCATCGATGATCGTGCTTTTGCCTGTTCCAGGTCCGCCAATAATGACTATAATTTCTTTGTTCACTTTGTTGAAATAAGTGGCAAATTTACCTAAACTTATTGGGAATCCAATAAGATTATTTTTAGTTTTAAGAGGCGTTATTTTCAAAAATAGTAAACTCTAAATTCACATAATAATTTTGCAGTGAAGAATCTAAAATCTGCAATCTAAACTCTAAAATGTAATTTCAAAACTGTATATTTGCTTTTATTTTAATTTTAAAATGGAGACAGAAAAAGAAAAAGAAGCCAGAGAGTTTTATGAACGGTTAAAAGCGGAGTTGGATCTGAGTAATACTTGGCCAGCACTTTATTTATATAAATTTATTGTACCTTCTGAAAAGGAAAATATTCTCCGTGTCGAAGCAGCTTTTGATTGTATGGGAGCTGTTATAAAAACCACAAAATCCAAAACCGGCAAATTCACAAGCATTTCTGTCGATGTTATGATGAAAGATTCTCAAGAAATAATTGATAAATACATTGAAGTTTCTACTATAAAAGGTATTATTTCCCTATAAATATGAACACAAAATATATAAAAGAAGTTGCAAATGATGTTGTGCATCATTTGGAATATAATGCAGAGCGATCCCACTTAATTATTCCAGAATATGGTCGCCATTTGCAAAAATTGATTGACCAAGCCACTGCCATTGAGGACAAGGAAGAGCGCAACAAAGCGGCAAAATACATCATACAAGTTATGGGAAGTTTAAATCCTCATTTGCGTGATGTGCCTGATTTTCAGCATAAATTATGGGATCAAATTTTCATAATGTCCGATTTTAAATTGGAGGTAGATTCGCCATATCCAGTGCCAACTCGTGAGGTTTTACAATTGAAACCCGATGTTTTAAAATATCCACAAAATTTTCCGAAATACCGATATTATGGAAACAACATTAAATACATGATTGATGTTGCCAATAAATGGGAGGAAGGCGAAATGAAAAATGCTTTGGTAAAAGTGATTGCCAATCATATGAAAAAATCCTATTTAAGTTGGAATAAAGACACCGTGAAGGACGATGTGATTTTCGAACATTTATATGAATTGTCCGACGGAAAACTAAATATGCTCCAAAGCACCGAAGAACTTTTGACCACTACAGATTTATTGCGAACCAACAAACGAGTTTCCAATAAAATTACTTCCGCTGGACAACCCAAAATTCAAAGCAACAAGAATATCAAGGCTGGAAAGGTAAATCCGACACATAAAAATCAAAACAGAAAACCTTTGTAAAACAGTTATGAGTTATAAGTTATGAGTTTGTCGGTGGGCAACTTCTAACTGATAACTTATAACTTCTAACCTAAAAAAAATGGGAATATTCAAAATAGAAGGCGGTTTTGCTCTAAAAGGTGAAATCACGCCACAGGGCGCAAAAAACGAGGCATTGCAAATTTTGTGTGCTATTTTATTGACTACCGAAAAGGTAACTATCGATAATATTCCGGATATAATTGACATCAATAAACTGATTACCCTTTTGGGGAATTTGGGTGTGAAAATTCAAAAAATGGGTGCAGGATCTTATACTTTTCAAGCCGATGAAGTTAATGTTGATTATTTAGAAACCGAAGCTTTCAAGAAAGAAGGCGGAGCCCTTCGCGGTTCTATTATGATTGTTGGACCACTTTTGGCACGATTCGGAAAAGGATATATTCCAAAACCTGGTGGAGATAAAATTGGACGAAGAAGATTAGACACACACTTTGAAGGATTCATCAATCTTGGTGCCAAATTTCGTTACAATAAAGAAGATCATTTTTATGGTGTTGAAGCTCCTGATGGTTTAATTGGCGCTGATATGTTGCTCGATGAAGCATCGGTAACGGGAACAGCAAATATTGTAATGGCGGCCGTTTTAGCAAAAGGAACCACCACAATTTACAACGCAGCTTGCGAACCTTATTTGCAACAATTGTGCAAAATGTTGAACGCAATGGGCGCTAATATCGCTGGAGTGGGTTCTAATTTATTGGCGATCGAAGGCGTTGAAAGTCTTAGAGGTTGTACGCATAGAATTCTTCCAGATATGATTGAAATTGGCAGTTGGATTGGATTAGCGGCAATGACTAGAAGCGAAATTACCATTAAAGACGTAAGTTGGGAAAACCTTGGATTGATTCCAAATGTCTTTAGAAAACTAGGAATCACTTTAGAAAAAAGAGGCGATGATATTTATATTCCAGCCCACAAAGACGGTTATCAAGTAAAAACGGATATCGACGGTTCAATTCTTACCATTTCAGATGCGCCTTGGCCAGGATTCACACCCGATTTATTGAGTATTGTCCTTGTTGTGTCAACGCAGAGTAAAGGCGACGTTTTGATTCACCAAAAAATGTTTGAAAGCCGTTTGTTTTTCGTTGATAAATTGATTGATATGGGAGCCAAAATAATTTTGTGTGATCCCCATAGAGCTGTTGTTATTGGTCACGATTTCAAATCACAACTGAAAGCTACAACAATGTCATCGCCAGATATTCGAGCAGGAATCTCCTTGTTGATAGCTGCACTTTCTGCCAAAGGAACAAGTACTATCCAGAATATCGAACAGATCGATAGAGGTTACGAACGAATTGACGAACGTTTGAGAGCTATTGGAGCCAAAATTGTTAGAATGTAATTCATGTTTAATAAAAAGCGCTAAACCTCAAAGGTTTCAAAAGCCTTTGAGGTTTATTATTTAAGTAAAATGACAAACGAACAAACCGCAGTAAAGGCAACTTATTTTAGCATAGCAAGCAATACTTTATTAGCTTTGGTAAAGGGATTGGCAGGTTTTTTCGGGAATTCTTATGCTTTGACAGCCGA
>JAAFGY010000151.1 GCA_010365135.1 Flavobacterium sp. | reverse complement strand
ATTTATCTTCTTGATTTAATTCCGATATCTGGAATAATATACTGTCTTTCATAAACCAAAGATAGTGAATATATTATTTAGACTAAAGCCTTAAAAATTAATAGGCTTCTCTTTATTTTACAATTATAAATTAGTAACACGTCGGTTGTATTGTGAAATTATAAACGATTAAACCAATAGGTCTAAGACAAATTACATTAATCTTTTAAGAATAGTGTGTAAATACAACAATTAAACTTGTAATAAATTCAAATAACTAGTTTTTAAAAACATCAATTTAAATGAAAATTCAATTCGTTTTCAAACTAACTATTGCATCACTTGCCATATTAGTTACAAGTTGCAAAAACACTTCGAAAATGGTGTCCAATAATGTGAGTAAACAATCACAATCGATAGTGCAACCCAATATTTTATTTATTGTATTGGATGATATGGGTTATGGCGATCCACAATGTTATAACCCCGAATCTTTAATCCCTACACCCAATATTGACAGACTTGCAAAACAGGGAATTCGCTTTACAGATGCTCACGCTCCGGCTTCTATTTGCGGACCAAGTAGATATGGTTTTTTAACAGGTCGTTATCCTTGGCGAAGAGGGCCACGCGGACACGAAAATGGCGATAAGTTTGAAGATGTTTCTATTGAAGAGGGGCGTCTTACCCTAGCTTCCTTACTTCAAAAAAACGGCTACAATACAGCACAAATGGGCAAATGGGGGCTTAATCAAAAGTATTCAGCCGCAGTTAAAACGGGTATGAAACCAGGTACAAAAGACGCTTATGATTTTCCCAATAAAAAACTTTTAGGACCTGAATTATTTGGTTTTAGATATACGTGGACCGATACTCATTTGTATCCTAAAATAGGTCACGATACTATTGAAGGTATGGATCCAATTAGCGATTGCAAACTTGTTTTTGAAAACGGTTTGCCATTAAATCTTAATTTGGAGCCTGATAATCCGTATGTCATTTTGCCTAATAGTGCTAATAAGGTGATGGAATATTTGGAGGTATATTCGGGAAGAAAAGAAAATCCAAATTTTCATCAAGACAAAAATAAACCGTTTTTTATTTATTGGGATTCCGTTGGTCCGCACGCACCTTATGTTCCCCTAAAACAATTTCAAGGAAAATCGAAGGTAGGACGCTATGGCGATTATGTCGTTGAAATTGATGATTTTATAGGAAAAATGCTAGATAAGCTGGAAGAGTTAAAACTTGCCGATAATACCCTAGTTATTTTTACTTCGGATAACGGCCCAGACAAGTATACCTACAAGCGTGTTGAAGATTTTCAACACTACAGTATGGGAAAATGGCGTGGTGTAAAACGAGATGCTTTGGAAGGAAGCAACCGCACCCCTTTTATTGTACGTTGGCCGGGTTATGCAAAAGCAAATTCGGTAAATAACACTGCATTTTGCTTGACCGATTTAATAGCGACTTTTGCAGATCTTGTTGGTGATACTATTCCCAAAAACGCAGGGGAAGACAGTTTTAGCATACTACCGTTATTCAAATCAACCCCAATCGAATATAAACGTCCTCCAATTGTTTACCACAATACAAGAAGAAAAATGGCTATTCGTGTTGAGGATTGGGTCTATATCGATGCGCCTTCAGGAATCGTTGAAGAAGAGCCTGATTGGTTCAAAAAAGAACGTCATATTGTTGATGATGACCAAAAAGTAGCCTTGTTTAATCTCGCTGAGGATCCTCAACAAACTAAAAACGTAGCCCTAAAATACCCAGAAAAAGTGAAAGAGTTTAAACAAAAATTAGATGAACTAATTCAGAAAGGGAATAGCCATTAGATTTCTGAATCCCTTTGAAAGCTTGTGTTTTATCTAGTTACCGATTTCTTATCAATCTAGAAAAAATGAAAATATTTAAAAAAAAATAGTGACTAATAAAACAACAGCAACAATTCAAGTAAAATTACAGATTGGAAAACAAACGATTAATTTAATTCAACAAAAATGTCGATTAAGTCTTGTATCTACTTATTACTCATCTTACTGGTAAGTGCTTTTTCTAGTCCAAAAAAAGCTTCGGAGTCCTTTGTTTTTGTGCAACTTTGTGATACCCAATTGGGTATGGGCGGATATGAACATGATATAAAAACGTTTAAACAAGCCGTAAAGCAAATAAATGATATCAAGCCAGATTTCGCAGTGATTTGCGGAGATTTGGTTAATAACGCTAATGATAGTTCCTATGCTGATTTTAAAAGTATTTTGAGTGAACTTAAAGTACCTTGTTATCTAGCGCCAGGAAATCATGATGTTGGCAATATTCCAACCGATGCAACATTGAAGTACTACCGCAAAGTGATAGGAAAAGATTATTTCACTTTTCAAAATAAAGGGGTGGCTTTCGTAGTGACTAACACACAATTGTGGAAAGCAAACGTTGAGAACGAATCGGTAAAGCACCATCAATGGTTCAAAAATACATTAGATAGTTTAAGTACGAGCAATGTGCCCATTTTTGTAATGGGGCATTATCCTATATTTTTAAAAACACCCGAAGAAAAAGAAGCTTATTTTAATTTACCCATTGATAATCGCAGAGAAATCTTATCACTTTTAAAGAAAAATAATGTCAAAGCATACTTATCTGGTCATACACACGAAACTTTAATCAATAATTTTGAAAATATCCAAATGGTGAGCGGTGAAACAACCAGCAAAAATTTTGATAAAAGACCGTATGGGTTTCGGTTGTGGACTGTAAACTCGGATAGTATTTCTCATAAATTTGTTCCATTAGAAAAGTATCAAAATTAGCGTTTTAAAAAGAAGAACTGATTTGTGCCGATAAAGAAAAATTCGAAAATAGATACAAAATAATTATTTAAAAAATATACGCCCAATATGCGATCGATTTTATGTAGCCTTTATTCAACACAAGCTATCCAAAAAAACAATAAAGTTATATTTCAAACTATAAGCAGTTACTGCAAATATCGAATTGTCATTATGATTCTAGGTTTGCCAATAGCATAGATGTCTTTCAATTTTTTTTAAAGTAAACAAATTAACTAGACTCAAAACTTAATTATAAACTATAAAAATTTAATAAATAAAAAATGATTTCACATTCAATTATTTTTAAAACAGTAAGGTCTTTTTTACTAGTACCTACTTTTTTCCTTTTTTCAGTTTCTATATCTTTTGGGCAATCGCCAAAATCAGAAAAGCCTAGTACCTATATAGATCCAAAGTCTATTGATTTAACACAACCAACCCTATTTGCGATCCCTTATTCGCATCTTGATGATCAGTGGAGATGGTCTTATCCGCAAGTAGCACGCGAATTTATAAAAAACACTTTAGATGATAATTTCGCATATTTTGAAGAATATCCTAATTTTAATTTTAACTGGACAGGGGCATTTCGCTATCAAATGATGAAGGAATATTATCCTAAAAAGTACGAAGAGCTAAAAAAATGGGTGGCTAAAGGTCGATGGTATCCAGCAGGTAGTTCGTGGACAGAAAATGTTGTACTGGCGCCTTCTACGGAATCTGTTATCCGTCAGATCCTTATGGGTTCCCAATATTTTAAAAAAGAATTTGGCACAGAAAGTTTGGAGTATATGCTGCCCGACTGCTTCGGTTTTGCTTATTCCTTGCCTTCCATATTGCACCATTGTGGAATTAAAGGATTTTCAACACAAAAATTATCTTGGGAATCGGCTAATGGAATTCCATTCAATATAGGTCGATGGATTGGGCCTGATGGAAATTCGGTTATTGCTGCATTAAATGCGGGTAATTATGCTGGTGCACATGAAAATGTTTACAGTAATGATAAGAAAATTATTAAGCGTTTAGAAGAGAACAAGCAAAAATCAGGACTTCCTATTGACTACTTCTATTTTGGTGGAGGTGATAAGAACAATGCGGACCGTGGGGGAGCACCTCGTAAAATCAACCTTGAAACCATTGAAAAATCATTGGAAACAAAAGGCCAAGTGAAACTTATTGTTGCTCAGCCTGATCTTATGTTTAATGCTATTACAAAAGAGCAATTGGCAAAATTCCCAACATGGAATTCAGATTTATTGCTCGTTAAACATTCAACAGGCGTTTTGACTTCTCAAGCCTATCAGAAAAAAATCAATCGTAGTGCCGAAATATTGGCAGATGCTAGTGAAAAAGCAGCGGTTACTGCACATTTGTTAAATGGCTCTGCGTATCCTTATGAGGCACTTAATTATGGTTGGGGATTGTTTTTAAGTAACCAATTCCACGATATTCTTCCCGGAACCTGTATTCCAGAAGCCCACTCCTATGGGTGGAATGATGGAATCGTAGCGCTAAATAAGTTCGATGGCGTATACAAAGATGCAATTGGTACATTATCTCAGTCACTTAATACCGATGTACCAGGTGTAGCTGTGGTAGTTTATAATCAACTTTCAATTCCTCGCAAAGATCAGGTAGAAGCCTTTATCCCCGAAGAATTAAAAAATGCAGAATCAGTGGCAGTATTTGACGCTAAAGATAAGGAAGTGCCATCACAAGTTACAATAGGTTTTGATGGTAAAAAACGGTTGCTGTTTCAAGGAGACCTTCCTGCAGTTGGTGCGGCGGTATTTTCTATCCGTTCCACCAAGTCAAAAATAAAAGACTCCGAATTAATTTTTCGTGAAAATTATTTAGAAAATAATAATTTCAAGGTAACCATCGATAAAAATGGTGATATATCAAGCGTTATGGACAAAAGAATGAATAAGGAATTACTTGAAAAACCGATTCAGTTAGAGTTTGGAGAAGATTTTCCAGAGAGCAAACCAGCGTGGCGTATCTATTATAAAGATATTATTAAACCTGCTCGAAGTGTTGCTTCAAATCCAATTTCAATTAAAATTGTTGAAAATGGCCCCGTTCGTGCTGCAATTGAAATTGTTCGAGAGACCGAAGGAACAAGAATTATTCAGAGAATTAGATTGTCATCTGGAGATGATGGAAGCCGTGTAGAGGTTGCTAACCAAATGGATTGGCAAACCCGAGGTGCTTTTCTAAAGGCTGCGTTTCACTTTACAGCCCAAGCACCTCAAGCAACTTATAACTTAGATCTTGGCGTTATTAAACGTGAAAATCGTCGTGAAAAACAATATGAAGTACCAACACATGCTTGGATAGACTTAACTGATAAGTCGGGTGATTTTGGAACTGCTATACTTACAGGTGCAAAATACGGAAGCGATAAAGTAGATGATAACACCATTCGATTGACCTTAATACATTGCCCAGACACTAAAGATAGTATGCAAGAAGTGACTGATGATGGAACAATGGCCGAACAGAGATGGCAAGACTGGGGTCGTCATCAGTTTAACTATGCTATTTCAGGTCACAAAGGGGATTGGAGTGCCGGTAAAATACATTGGGAAGCTATGCGTTTCGATCAACGTCCAGCTGCATTTGTGGTTTCCAAACATAAAGGTAAAAGAAGTTCATTATCATTAATAAATAGTAATAAGGATCAAGTAAATATTCAAGCTGTGAAAATGGCAGAAGACGGAACAGGTGTTGTTGTGAGATTACAAGAACTGTATGGTAAATCTTGTTCTGACGTGGCGCTTTCAATCATTAAACCAATTGCGTCAGCAGAAGAAATTGATGGTGCTGAGCGTGTTTTGGGTATCAAAGTTCCGACAAAAAATGGTAAACTAAGCTTAAATTTTGCCCCTTTTGAAATAAAAACACTATTGTTGAAATTTCCAGAAGCAAAATCAAAATCGGTATTAACTCAACCTGTAGAATTGAAATACGACACCGATATTTTTACTTATAATGACAACACTGAAGATGGTTACGATGAGGAAGGTTTGGGCGTTCCTAGACCAAGATCTGAGGCATATCGTGGAAGTATGGATGGTAAAGGAGGGACGTATCCTGCTGAAATGATTGGCGATAAAGTTCAGATGGGTACTGTTTCTTTTTCAATTGGCTCTCGTGAGGAAGGTAAATATAATGCCGTTCAGTGTGTGGGGCAAACCATAGAATTACCTGCTGGAACACGAGTTTTACATATTTTGGCAGCAGCTGATGTTGAGAAAGAGGTAGTTTTCAAAGCTGGGGGCAAAGAAATACCATTAACAATAGGTGGATGGTCTGGTCATTTAGGCTTATGGGATGAGCGTGAATTTGAAGGGCCCGTTGCAGAATTATCGTATTCGTTACGCAACCCTTTAAAAACAATTCATCCAGCTTTTATTAGAAACCATCGTGTGGCTTGGTCAGCATCTCACTACCATATACCTACAGGCGATAAAATGTATGGTTATAGCTATCTGTTTGCTTACCGCTTAGAAATCCCTGAAGGAGCAACAAGCATTACGCTACCAAATTATAGATATGCTCGTATTGCGGCAATGAGTGTTGGTGATGAAGGAAATGCAGAGGCTTTGCAATCCCCTTTTGAAGATTTATATCGTGATGAAGCATTCAAAAACAAATATAAAAATAAAGATTATTCAAAATTGTAATTTAAAATCTATGAACTATTTTAAAGGGTACTGAAAAAGTCCCTTGTAAAGGTGAAAGAAAAAACCAAAAAAGAGCTAAATCAGTACTGTTTTAGCTCTTTTGGATTATAACAAACTTTTTTAATCTAATAAAATTGATTTTTTTTTTAAATGGAAATAAAATCAAAGTCTTTTTCGCTTGTTTTTTTAATGAATTTTTGAAAAGAGGGACATTTTAAGTGCTCTATTTTATTATAAGTTTTTTTACCAATTTTGTTTCTCCTGATTCGACTGAAATAAAATAAACGGATTCATTCAATTTCCCAGACAAGTTAAGTTCTTGATGCGATTTATCCGATAAATTTTCTTGATGAATAATTTGTCCCAAAAGATTGGTTACTTTTATTTTTACATCATTCATAGTTTCAAAACCAGTGATGTCTAATGAAAGAATTCCTTGATTATAAGGATTTGGATATACGTTTACTGTTTTTTTTTTGGAATTCGAATCCAATTTATTTAGTCCAAGTGTAGCATAATCACTAATAACTAATTCATCAAAATTACCCCCGTTTGAGCCAATAGTTGTCAATGTTATTTTATTACTTCCAGCATTTAACATTTGAGTTGTTATTAAGTTTTGCCAATTCGTCCACGTTAAAGTTTTTGGAAAATTTAAATAGTTGATAACAATAACACCATTTATTTTTAGTTGAAGTGGGCGATCACCAGTTGGTAATGCGTATCTAAAACTTAAATCATAGTTTCCTGAAGTTGGAGCTACAAACGTCCATTCAATAGAATCGTTTAATGCGTTTGTAAAATCGGCAAATCCGGTTCCATTATAACCAGTTTGATTGGTATTTACAATTGCACCAACCAATACCGCATCCTCTGCTTGTAAAATTTCATTTTTAGGTATTGCCACAGTAATAATGGAACTTGCTGACTTAGACCCATCTTGCGTGATAGCGGTAATTGTTGCCGTTCCTAGGCTAATTCCAGCTACAATTCCCGCTGCATCTACAGTAGCAATTGTACCATCGCTAGTAGTCCAATTATACAAATCATTTGATGGCGTTACTAAAGCGGCTAATTGCTTAGTCGCACCAACTGATAAATTGGCACTGCTAGGTGATACCGAGATTCCTGGAGGAGTAAAAGTTCCTTTATAGAAATAGAGTGGAGCTGATTTTCCTTCTTTCATAGAATACAAATCAACACCATTTGTATCGTAGCAAATGGCTTCGTTACCACTACCTGCAGGAATGGCAACTCTTCTAGGAGCGGTTGCAAATGCATCGGCCCAAGTTACACCATCGTTACGTGTAAATTCAAATGCTCCATCTTTTACAGTAAGTACAATGGCACGTTTGCCATCATTCGATATATCCATTGCTGTAGCGGCATCAATTATATAATCAAATTCTTGAATTTTTTTGGCTACTAATGTGACGGTTTCGCTGCTTACAGAAAGTGGTAATTCGTGAACGTATCGTGTTTTACGAGCTCCATTGAAAGTTTTTTTACTTACAAACATAATTTTTCCAGTGGCAACATCCACTGAAATGGATTCACAATTTTGCGGACCCGTTTCGTATGTAAAGTTTATCTTTCTAAGTATTGGAAACGAAGTAGGATTTGTGCCATTAGGGTCATAATTGGGTTCCTCAATGATATAAAGCTTACAATTTGTTCTATTTTCTCCATTATCGCCAATATCAGCAATAAGAATATAGGATTTACCATTTAATTGAAATGAGGCGATATCTTCCCAATCACTTGCCGTGGCTGATGCAATATTAGCTATCATAAGTGTGTTTCCCGATTTGTCTACCAAAAAAATTCTTGGTGTATCCCCTGAGTCATTGTGAACCCAAAAAGCTCCTGGAGTATTGTATGAATTAGCAACGCCACTAATTTCTAATAATGAAGGATCATTCATTCTAGCCAACTCTTGAGCTGGTACATACGAAACTTGAGCATAATTAACTGTCGTTGTGCAAATCGCAAACAGACAGAATGCTACAATTTTAAATAATTTTTTGTTCAATTGGTTTGGTTTTAAAGTTAATAATCATTTTTCTTATAAATTTATTTAAAAAGGTATTTTAAATAAATTAGGTATTAGAATCTAAAAAGTAAGGAGGATGCTATTGGCATCCTCCTTTGAATTCAAAAACCAACTATTTTACAATAAGTCTTTTAACCAATTTAGTTTCACCTGATTCAACAGATATAAAGTAAACGGACTCGCTTAATTTTCCAGACAGGTTTAGTTCTTGATGTGATTTATCAGTAGCATTTTCTTGATGAATGACCTGTCCTAAAAGATTAGTTGCTTTTATTTTTACATCATTCATAGATTCAAAACCAGTAATGTCTAATGAAAGAATTCCTTGTCTATAAGGATTTGGATAGATTTTAACAGACATTCCCTGTTGACTCGGTTCTTCAATAATAGCTTTATTGGTTTTAACTCCTTTTCTTTGAGAACTAGGAGGCGTTGAGGAATCCATAACTTCTATCGCGTCGATTCTTGTGGTAATGCTGGCTGTTTTAGTGTCATAAATGCGAAACCAATTCAGAGCACTCATATTTGGAGTTCCAATTTGGCTTGCATCAATGGTATTTAAACTGATTTGATTCCAACCATTTACTAAACCGCTCAACGGCCAGCTTAATTCATTTACATCAGCAACGCCACCACTTCCTAATTCTACACGAACAGTTCCACATTTAGTAACATCAGATACATAATA
>JAAFGY010000150.1 GCA_010365135.1 Flavobacterium sp. | reverse complement strand
GAAATTTACCCTTTGGCTCAATAATATTGTGAATTTGATCGATAGTTTAGACAAAAATCATTTGATTTCTTCAGGTTCAGAAGGAAAAAACAGTTCGAACGATGATATGGAAATTTTTGAAAGAACGCATCAAAATCCAAACATCGATTATTTAACGATGCACATTTGGCCTAAAAACTGGAATTGGTTCAAAGCCGACGATGCCGAGAAAACCTTACCAACTACTTTAGAAAATGCTGGAAAATCTATAGATGAGCACATTGCTGTAGCCAATCATTTAAAAAGACCTATCATCATTGAAGAATTCGGTTTGCCAAGGGAAAATGAAAGTTTGCTTTCAAGTTCTTCTGTTGCAAACAGAAATATTTTTTACAATTATATCTTTAATAGAGTTCTAGAAAGTCACAAGAATAATGGCGTATTGCAAGCAGCCAATTTTTGGGGATTCGGTGGCGAAGGAAAAGCTATTACCCAAGACGGAAAATGGAAACCCGGAGATCCATTAACCACCGATCCACCGCAAGAACCACAAGGATTAAACAGTGTTTTTTCTTCGGATAAATCGACTTTGGATATTGTGAAAAAGTATAATTTGGAATTGAAGTAAAAAAATATAAAAAGGGAGCGAAAGTTATATTCGCTTCCTTTTTTTATTATTCTAAAATAGCTCCAATCCTGTCTAATTCGTCTACAGAAAATGCGAGATTTTGCAACGAATCAATATTATTATTCAATTGTCCCACTGAACTCGCACCAATCAATACCGAGGTAATTCTATTGTCTTTGAGCAACCAAGCCAACGCCATTTGGGCCAACGACTGGTTTCTACTTTGAGCAATGTCATTCAAGGCAACGATTATCTGGATTTTTTCTTCGGTAATATCTTCTGGTTTTAGAAAACCATTTGGGTTAGAAGCTCTCGAATTTTCGGGAATTCCTTTGAGATATTTATCGGTCAAAAGTCCTTGTGCCAATGGCGAAAAGGCAATGCAGCCAATTCCTTTTTCGCCTAAAACATCTAGCAAACCTTCTTCGGGCGTGCGAACAAACATCGAATATTTCACTTGATGAATCAAACATGGCGTTCCCAATTGTTTTAGAATCGCAGCAGCTTCTGCGGTTTGTTCGGGGGGATAATTGGAAATCCCTGCGTACAAAGCTTTACCACTTCGAACCGCATAATCCAAAGCCATCATCGTTTCTTCCAAAGGCGTTTCAGGGTCAAACCGATGCGAATAGAAAATATCCACGTAATCCAAATCCATTCGTTTCAAACTTTGATCCAAACTGGACAATAAATATTTGCGAGAACCCCAATCGCCATAAGGGCCATTCCACATACCATAACCAGCTTTAGTAGAAATTACAATTTCATCACGTAAGTTTCCTTGAAAATTATTTTTGAGGATTCTCCCAAAATTCGTTTCTGCCGAACCTGGAATTGGACCGTAATTATTGGCTAAATCAAAATGGGTGATTCCTTTATCGAAAGCTGTTTTTGCAATACTTTCAGCATTTTCAAAAGAATCTACCGAACCGAAATTATGCCATAATCCTAAGGAAATTTGTGGTAGTAATAAACCACTTTTTCCACATCTATTGTATTTCATTTTTATCTGTTTAAGATTTGATATTCCGATTTATAATGGGTAAAGTTCGCATTCATAATTTTATAATGCAAATTACCCGACCTGTTTTTAAATACAAATCGGGTTAAAAACTATCAAAAACATCTAGCGTTGTCATTTCGACGAAGAAGAAATCACATCAGTTGCTCTCGTTATGTGATTTCTCCTTCGTCGAAATGACAAAATACTGGATTTATTTCAACTCAAAACCACTTTCCAAACCTTCGTTGGAACTTCCTCCCACCATAATTTTGAAAGTTCCTGGTTCTACTAAATAATTGCCGTCGTTATCATAGAATCCCAATTCTTTTTCGGTTAAAGTCAAGGTTACGGTTTTGGTTTCGCCTTTTTTCAATTCAATTAATTCAAAACCTTTGAGTTCTTTTACGGGTCTGGCCAAACTTCCAAATTCATCGTGAATGTACAATTGAACCACTTCTTTTCCATCGTAATTTCCTGAATTAGTCACTTCAACCGAAACTTTTACAGGTTCCCCTTTGGCGAAAGCCGTTTTGTTGATTTTCAAATTTTTATAATCGAAAGTGGTATAACTCAATCCGAATCCAAAAGGAAATTGAGGCGTTTTTTCAACATCGGAATAATGCGACCAAAACACATTATTATCGGTCATAACAGGTCTTCCTGTGCTGTAATTGTTGTAATAAATTGGACATTGACCTACGTTTCTCGGGAAAGACATTGGCAATTTTCCACTCGGGTTATAATCACCATACAACACTTGGGCAACGGCATTTCCTGCTTGGGTTCCTAATTGCCAAGCTTCGACTATAGCAGGAATATTTTTTGCTGCCCAAGGCAATGCCAATGGTCGCCCGTTGTTTAAAACCAATATGATATTTGGATTTACTTTATAAATTTCCTCCAATAATTCTTGTTGCAAACCTGGTAAATCAAGATTAGTTCTGCTTCTTGCTTCGCCTGTATTATACCCATTTTCGCCTAAAACTAAAATTACTACATCCGCATTGGCAGCTACTTTTTTGGCAGCCTCAAAACCACTTTTATCAGTTGTATTATAAACCAATTCGTTAAGGAATGTTGCTTTTTCAATAGTTAAATCCGCTCCTTTTTCATAGGATAATTGGTTGCCTTTATATTGCTGCATTCCATCAAGAACAGATACCGCAGTGTTGTCATCGGCAGCAATTCTCCAACTTCCTAATGGACTAGTTTTATCGTTTGCTAAAGCCCCAATCAAAGCGATTTTTTGTCCTGATTTTTTTAGTGGAAGTAAATTCTTGTCGTTTTTCAACAATACAATCGATTTTTTGGCCATATCCAAAACGCCATCATTATTGGCTTTGCTTCCAATTGTGGCTTTTTCTCTGGCTTCATCACAATATTTATAAGGATTGTCGAATAATCCCAATTCAAACTTCACACGAAGAATTCTACGAACGGCATCATCAATCAACGACTCATTTACTTTTCCTTCTTTGACTAGTTTTACTAAATCATTGACATAATTATAAGACTCCATATCCATATCCGAGCCTGCTTTTACCGCTTTTTCGGATGCTTCTTTTCCATCTTTGGTATAACCGTGTGTGACCATTTCTTTAATGGAACCCCAATCAGTAACCACAAATCCGTCAAATTTCCATTTGCCTTTTAGGATGTCTCTTTGCAAAAAGCTACTTCCTGTGGCTGGAATACCATTCAGAATATTAAACGAATTCATAAAGGTTCGAATTCCAGCTTCTTTCGCTGCCTGAAATGGCGGTAAAACTGTGTTGTAAAGCGTTGAATTGCTAATATCTACTGTATTATACTCTCTTCCAGCTTCGGCAAAACCGTAGGCCGCAAAATGTTTGGCGCAAGCCGCAATCGTATTTACTTTTAATAAATCAGCTCTGGTGTCACCTTGAAAACCTTTTACTCTTGCCGTTGCAATTTTGCTACCCAGATAAGGATCTTCACCGGCGCCTTCCATCACTCTTCCCCAGCGAGCATCTCTATAAATATCGACCATTGGAGCAAAAGTCCAGTTTATTCCTGAAGCCGATGCTTCGTCGGCAGCAATTTGAGCCGATTTTTTTATGGCTTCCATATCCCAACTCGCAGCTTCGGCCAACGGAATTGGACTTAAAGTTTTATATCCGTGAATTACATCAAAACCGATAATTAAAGGGATTCCCAATCGAGTTTCTTCAACAGCAATTTTCTGAACCGCACGAACTTCTTTTACACCGCGGACCGATAGCATAGAACCCACCCAACCATCACGCAAATGTTTGTATTTCAGTTCGGCATTTCCTCCTTTTGGTGCAGGACCAGTCACTTCCCAAAAACCGTTGTATTGGTTCATTTGCCCCACTTTTTCTTCGAGAGTCATTTGTTTCATCAACAAATTAATGCGTTCTTCTGTTGGTTTTGATTGGTCTAAATGAGATTTGTTTTGTGCATTTATAGCACCAAATGCAATTAGGCAAAAAATTCCAGAGAAAATAAAATTTTTATTAGTCATAGGTTTAAATATTGATTTAGAAATTGTAAAATTCATTAATTATTCGGATATGAATGAAGAAGCAGGTAAATTGGCTTTATTAAAAAGTTGCGATTGATCGGTATTTTTCCAAGCAAAACGAACTTTCACAGGGTTTTTCACTTGATTCGATTGTAAAATTACTGTATTATTTTTGATGACTGCAACGGCTTCATAAAAAACACCGTCTGTTCCAGCTAGTTCAAATTGATTGGTTTTTGTATAGGAAAAATGCAATCCGTCGGCAAAATCGAACGAAACAATCGCTTTGTTTTTCTCCATTTTTATCCCTTTATAAAGTGGCCCATTAACCAAATTATTGTTGGTTTTATAAGTATTGACCAAAGCCAAATTTGCCAAACGATTTCCTACCGATTTCTTGTCTTTTGGATGAATGTCGTCAATTGGTGAAATATCGCTGGTTATTGCCATTCCTGTATTGGGAACTTCTTGCAATACTTTTCTTTGGGCATCGCGAATTACGGCGCCTCCAAAATGATTTTCGTCATATTTATAAGGCGCGATCTGAACATAATAAAACGGAAAATCCGATTTCCATAATTTTCGCCAAGAAGTAATTAAAGCCGAAAATGTTTTGTCATACACCGTTGAACCCACATTGCTTTCCCCTTGATACCAAATTACACCTGCAATTTTGAAATTCGTCAAAGGATAAATCATCGCATTGAAAGCACGTCCCGGTTGGTTAGGACCGTAACTTTCTTCTCTCCGGGTTTTAGCTGATTCTAATAAAATAGGATCATTTTGAATCACTTCTTCTGGTGTCCAAATCTCGGCTGGAGTTCCGCCCCAATTGGAAGAAATTAAACCAATGGGCACATTTTTCAATTCTTCCTGTAATCGTTTGGCAAAAAAATAGCCAGTAGCACTGAAATATTTCATCGTTTCGGGCGTGCATTCTGTCCAATTTCCTGATAGATTATTTTGAGGTGTTGTAGCCGTTAATTTTGGAACCACAAAAAAATGAATATTCGGATTGGTGGCATTTTTTACTACTTCGTCGCCATTTTCTATTCCCCAACTGGCGTTCATTTCCATATTAGACTGTCCAGAACAAACCCAAACTTCGCCAATCAAAATGTTTTTCAAAACGATTTCGTTATAGCCTTTTATCGAAATGGTATAAGGGCCACCTTCTTTTGGCGTTGGAATAGTAATTTCCCATTTGGCTTGATTGCTAGTTTTGATTTTATAGGTTTGATTGTTCCAACTTGGCGCAATCACGACTTCTTCCTACGGATTTGCCCAACCCCAAATTTTAACATCGCTGTTGCGTTGCAAAACCATATTATCCGAAATCACATTCGGCAGCGTCACATTGGCGAAAGCCGTATTCGAAAGTAGTAGGAAAAGAACAAATGCGATTAAATTATTTTTCATCGAGTAATTTTTTAAAATAAGGAATTAATTGGTCGGCCATCACTTTATCATCGGCAATATTGGGATGCGTATTGCATCCTTTTGGAGTCATTGGTTGGAATTCAAACAAGGCAATTGGTTTGTGACTTTTATCATTTTCGAAAGCCAGAATCGCTTTTTTCAAGCAATTTACCAAAGTTGTATTCGGATCTCCCGAAACCATTGGACTATTGAGCAAAACAATTCGGGTATTGGGAGCGTGTTTGTAAACCGTTTTAATGAATTCGATATAATTCGAAACGAATTTATCTTCGTTGAAAGGCAATCTTTTTTTCTGTCCATCGCCGTTCGAAAGGTCGTTCGTTCCCAAACAAATACTTACCAAATCAGGTTGAAATTCGAAATCATAGGGTTTAGAATTGTCTTTATCTAAATATAAATTTTCATACACTTCGGGAATAATGGGTTCTTCGAGATGCTCGTCATTCCAATTGCGATACATTCCGTAACCCGAAACGGAACTCAACACATAATCCAAATCCAAAGCTCTGGAAAGTATGGGTCCGTATGCCCAATAGGCGTTGTGCTGATCGTACCAATCACCGCTACCACAAGGAATTGTTGAGTCATCGTTACCAAAACCACTAGTAATCGAATCGCCAATGAGTTCAATTTTCTTTTTGGATTTTAGAGCTGGACTTTCCAATAATTTGGCCGTTGTTCCTGCGAATAAAACTCCTCCATTGGTAGCCTCGGTAGCTTTATAAATGGAGATTTGATGTGTTTTTTTCTTTCCAGAAACTTCAATTGGAAAGGATTTCATTTCCCCTTTTTCAATTCGAATTCTTCCCACATATTTGCCATCAAGTTCAATGGAAACATAGTTTTGGTGATCAACCAGACTTTGCAAGGAAATAGAACACAAATTTCCTTTGAACTCAAATGAAACTGAAGAAGATGGACTTATGAGAATCACTCTATTTTCATCAAGGATTTCAACTCTACCTGAATGTGAAAAAAGTGCGTTTTTTGTTTCCGCATTTTGAGAAAAACTAAGAAAGGAAAAAGAAAACAGCAGAATGAGCAGCGAGCATTTTTTTAAAATCATTTTTTAAAGAATTTATAATGAAAAAAGTAAAAATATTGTTTTATGCTAAAAATACAGATACAAAACTATCAATTTATAATCTAAAATAATCCTAAATACGAATTTATACTACTTGTTGAGTGAAACCAGAAAACGAACGTGCTAAAAATCAACATTCGGGCAAAAATCAAATTCAAACAGACTTTTAAGCCAAAAAAATATTGTAAATTTGAAACTTATAATTGAATTAAATTAGAATGACAGAAAATAAAATAGCAAAACCGTTTTTGAAGTGGGCAGGTGGAAAAACCCAGCTTATTAACGAGATTGAACGTACTTTGCCTACTGAAATTACAAAAGAAAAATTTACATACATCGAACCATTTGTTGGTAGCGGTGCCATTCTATTTTGGGTACTTAACAACTTTCCAAAACTGGAAAAAGCTGTAATAAACGACATCAACGAAGACTTAATAAATACATACAAAACTATTGCTTCACACCCAAAAGAATTGATTTCAATTCTTAAAATTTTTCAAAATGAATTTCATAATTTAGAAGGAAATGAAGACAATAAAAAACTCTATTATTACCAAACGTTTCAATCTTTTGTTCGTTCCTCCCAAAAAGGATTTCCACTAAAATCCCTAACGCAATTCGCTGCATAAAATGAATTTAGCGTTAAATACAACATTAGCACAAGGATATACAAGTAATTCTCAAATTGCGAGATTATTAACTGAAAATTGGGTTTTAAACAATTCTTATTGTCCAAGTTGTGGAGAATTACCACTTAATGAATTTGAAAATAATCGTCCTGTTGCTGATTTTTATTGTAAAAAATGTAGCGAAGAATTTGAATTAAAAAGCAAAAGTGGAAAACTATCTAATACAATTACAGATGGAGCATATTCTACAATGATTGAAAGAATTAATTCAGATAATAATCCAAATTTTTTCTTTTTAACATATACAAAACTATGGACTGTTAATGATTTTCTAATTATTCCAAAACAGTTTTTTACACCCGAAATTATCATAAAACGTCCAGCTTTATCAGAAACCGCAAGACGAGCTGGTTGGATTGGCTGTAACATTGATATTTCAAAAGTTGCAGATGCGGGAAAAGTATTTTTAATTAAAAATGCACAACCAATTAATCAAGAATTTGTAAAAGAAACTTTCAATAAAACATTATTTTTAAGAGCAAAAAGCAATGATGCTAAAAGTTGGGTTTTAGATGTTTTGAATTGTGTTGATTTGATTAAAAAAGAAACATTTACACTTGATGAAATCTATAAATTTGAGCAAAAGCTCAAAATAAAATATCCAAACAATAATTTTATCAAAGACAAAATCAGGCAACAACTTCAACTTTTAAGAGACAAAGGAATTATTCAATTTGTTGGTCGTGGTAATTATAAAAAAGTAAAATATGGAAACATTTAAAATTGAAGTTCAAGAATTTCTATCCAGAATAGTTGAAATCGAAGCAAAAAATATTGACGAAGCAATTTTAAGATTAAAAGAAATGTACAATTCTGAAGAAATTGTTTTGGATAATGAAGATTTTGTAACATCCGAAATAGAAGAATTTAAAGATTGACTTTTATCTTCTTCACGGCGATACAATGGATCTTTTGCCTCAATTTGACCACAAGTTTGATATGGTTTTTGCAGATCCACCATATTTTTTATCAAACAATGGACTTTCAATTCAAAGCGGAAAAATTGTAAGTGTAAACAAAGGTAAATGGGACAAATCCGAAGGATTTGAATTCATCAATGATTTCAATAGAAAATGGCTTTCATTAGTTCGTGAGAAAATGAAAGATGACGCAACTATTTGGATTACCGGAACAATGCACAATATTTTTTCAGTTGGTCAAATATTGAATGAATTAGGTTTTAAAATTCTCAATGTAATTACTTGGGAAAAGACAAATCCGCCACCAAATTTTTCGTGTAGATATTTCACATATTCAACAGAACAAATCATTTGGGCAAGAAAAAGCGAAAAAGTTCCGCATTATTTTAACTATGAATTAATGAAAAAACTTAATGGCGACAAACAAATGAAAGATGTTTGGAAACTAAATGCAATTGCGCCTTGGGAAAAATCTTGTGGCAAACATCCAACTCAAAAACCGTTGTCAGTTTTGACAAGACTTATTTTGGCTTCGACTAAACCAAACGCTTGGATTTTAGATCCATTTACAGGCAGTTCGACTACAGGAATTGGAGGTAATTTGGCAAATAGACGGTTTTTAGGAATTGACCAAGAAGAAGAATTTTTGACGATTAGTAAGAATAGAAAACTTGAAATTGAAAACACAAAAACATCAGAAATATACAGACAAAAAATAGGTGGGTTCAACGACAAAAAAGAATTTGAATTGTTCCTTGTTGAAGAGCCAATAACCGAATATAAAACAGAATTAAACCTCGAACTATAAAAAGCAACTGGTTTACCAAATAAGGCTTTCATAGCGTCCGCAGCACAACAATGAAACTCGTGTCGAAAAAAACCATCAAAAACCCATCGTTTGACTCCCAGTATTTTATGATTTATTTAACATAAAATTATATTAAATTTTTTACATTTAATCAATAATTGAGCTCGATTTTGTCAAATTCACAAAATACATAGAAATACTATATTTTTTATTACAAATACCTC
>JAAFGY010000149.1 GCA_010365135.1 Flavobacterium sp. | reverse complement strand
ATTAGAAAACACGATATTTTTTCTCATTTGCAACATCTAGTTTTGCTTGTTGTGGTTTGATTAAAGATTAGAAAACACGATATTAGATTAACAATACAAATAAAAAGAGAATTAGTTGTGGTTTGATTAAAGATTAGAAAACACGATATTCTACAAGTTGTTTTTCTTCTAATGCCTTATGTTGTGGTTTGATTAAAGATTAGAAAACACGATATTAGTTGGCTTGTTACCTTCTGATAATCATAGGATTAAAAGTGAATATCGTATAAAAAAATGCCTCTTTATTGGTTTGATAACCCAATATTGAGGCATTTTTTTGTTTGTAATATTATGGTTTGTATTGTTTTTTTGCGAATTTTATTATTGGAATACGGAAGGGACAGGTCGCGACCTGTCCGTACGATGCGATGCGGTGATATGTTGATTGGCAGGGACATGTCGCGACCTGTCCGTATGATGTATAAAATGAAAATATATGAAAAATAGAAAAAGAAATAGAATGAAAGGATTCGATTATTCAAGTGATAATTTATATTTTGTAACGATTTGTGTTCAAGATAGAATTTGTTGTTTTGGTTCCGTGATTTCGATGGAATCCTTGATAGGGACAGGTCGCGACCTGTCCGTACATAATTCCGATGCAATTAATTCCGATGCAATTAATTCCGATGCAATTAATTCCGATGCAATGAATTCCGGTGCAATGAATTCCGGTGGGATGAATTCCGATGCAATGAATTCCGATGCAATGAATTCCGATGAAATCATTAAAAAAATGGAATTAAATGAATTTGGAAAAATTGTTTATGATAGGATAATATGGCTAGAAGAGCAATATCAATATGTTGTTTTGCATAATTTTGTTGTAATGCCGAATCATGTTCACGTCATTATTGAAATTGATAGATTGAAATTGAAAGGAATGGAAGGGACAGCTTGCGAGTTGTCCGTACCGATAAAAATAAAATCATTGTCAAGTTTAATAGGGGCATTTAAAACTACATCTTCAAAATTAATCCATGAATCTGGAAATGTAAAATTTGCTTGGCAAAGATCTTTTCACGATCACATTATTCGAAACGAAAAATCATATTTAAATATTTTCAATTATATTGATTCCAATCCAGAAAATTGGCAAGCTGACACTTTTTTTGAAAGTTATTAGAATAGCTCTAGTTGTGTAGGTTGAGGTGCTTTGGGGACTTCGGATTTGCCCCAAAAATTGAGGATGTTGCCAAATTGTTTGTCGGTTATTCGTAGAACACTCACTTTGCCTAGTGGAGGCAAAAGTTGATGGATGCGTTTTTCGTGTACATCGGCACTTTCGCCACTGGCACAATGGCGCACATAAACGGAATATTGCATCATTGAGAATCCATCTTTGAGCAAATTGTTTCTGAATCCCGAAGCGTTTCTTCGGTCTTTTTTGGTTTCCGTAGGCAAATCAAAAAACACAAACAACCACATTATTCGGTAGGCATTGAGTTCCATAATTTGGGATATTTAATTTTCTTTCTTTGCCCCATAAAACATTGTTGCAAGGAACTGGCAGTTTTTTGTAAAGCCACCATCAACGGACTTTTTTCGTCTTTGAAATAAACGGTTTGCGTCAATACTTGCAATAGTTCGGCTTTGATTTTGGTGTTCAATTCCTGTTCGTCATAAGTTTGCATAAGTTCAAAGACTTTTTCATCAATTAGGGGTCGAAATGGTTCCATAATATCATCGGCAAGGGCAAAGGCGTTGTATTTGCTTTTGTGATGAATGCCCAGCGTGTTCAATAATCCGCTTCCAGATAAAGCTCTGGCGGTTGCTGCTCGAAGAATCGCATATCCATAATTGAGGAAATTATTGGGATAATCTCCAAAACGTTCCCGTCTGAAATGGATGTCGTACGTGTCGAAAAAAGATTTCCAGTATTGACTTGCTGCAACTCCTTCCATATTAGTGGTATCTCCACTCAAAACTTTGCTTGCCAGAAATTCAAAACTGTTTTTGTTTTGGGTGATTCTCTCTAGAAGCAAACCTTGATTGGTAATTTTTTCGACGATGGTTTGTTGCCACAATTGTTTTTTTAGTGGAATGGAAGCGTCAATTTGGTTTCTGAAAACTTCTTGTTGAATGTGATGACTGTTGAGGTTGAGAAACATTCCGTTGGGCAAATGGTTTTTGGAACAAATAATTACGGATGTATTGTTTTCGACTAGTAAATTCATAGCGGGTAAGCTGATGTAAATTTCTTGATGGTCTAACACTAAAAAACCAATATCTTCAATAGGAATAGCGCTTTCTCGTATTTCGGATTTAATAACCAATTGTAGATTTTTGGAAGAAATGGACGTTTTGTTTTCGATTAAAATGGATTTTTTTAGCATAATAGTAGGATTGGATTTTATAGGAGTCTAATTTACTATTAGTTGAATTGGTATTTTTACGGAAAACCTCATTTTATAATTATTGGGGTTTGCGTGAAGGATGGAAGCGGCATCCTCGCAGTGAAACGGAGAGATAGAGCGTACAGCCTGACAGCGCCGGAGCTTGCGGAGGTGGTGGCACGCCCAAAGAACCATTTTGTTAAATAAAATCCTAAATCCTAGCCCTAACTGTGGGGATTAAATCTTAAATAAATTACCTTTGCGGACTGAAAAATGATTTATGAAATTTGATTTATTACAAAAAGATCCACATACCAAAGCCAGAGCAGGAAGTATTACTACTGATCACGGTGTTATTGAAACCCCAATTTTTATGCCTGTTGGAACCGTTGCCTCTGTAAAAGGAGTCCACCAACGCGAATTGAAAGACGATATTAATCCTGATATTATCCTCGGAAATACGTATCATTTATACTTGCGTCCACAAACCCAAATCCTTGAAAAAGCGGGCGGTTTGCATAAATTTATGAATTGGGATCGGAATATTTTGACCGATTCTGGTGGGTATCAAGTGTATTCGCTTTCGGCCAATAGAAAAATCAAGGAAGAAGGCGTAAAATTCAAATCACATATCGACGGTTCTCTCCATTTTTTCACACCAGAACATGTGATGGAAATTCAAAGAACCATTGGCGCTGACATCATAATGGCTTTCGACGAATGCACGCCTTATCCTTGTGATTATCGCTATGCACAAAAATCGATGAAAATGACGCATCGTTGGTTGGACAGATGTATCAATCATTTGGAAAAAGTACCCACAAAATATGGATATGATCAAGCTTTCTTCCCGATTGTTCAAGGAAGCACTTATAAAGATTTGCGTCAACAATCGGCCGAATATATTGCGAATTCCGGTCAGCAAGGAAATGCTATTGGCGGACTTTCGGTAGGAGAACCCGCCGAAGAAATGTATGCGATGACCGAAATTGTTTGTGATATTCTACCAGAAGATAAACCTCGTTATTTAATGGGGGTTGGAACTCCAATCAATATTCTCGAAAATATTGCCCTTGGAATTGATATGTTCGATTGTGTGATGCCAACGAGAAACGCCCGAAACGGAATGTTGTTTACAGCAAATGGAACCATCAACATTAAGAATAAAAAGTGGGAAGATGATTTTTCGCCGGTGGACGAAATGGGTCACACTTTTGTAGATACAGAATATACCAAAGCCTATTTGCGCCATTTGTTTGCGGCCAATGAATACTTAGGAAAACAAATTGCCACGATACACAATCTAGGATTTTATATGTGGTTGGTTCGTGAGGCAAGAAAACATATCTTAGCGGGAGATTTTAGAACTTGGAAAGAGATGATGGTGCGAAATATGAGCCAGAGATTGTAAAATAATTATGAATTCTAAATTATGAATTATGAGTTTGCTTGTAGTTCATAGCTCATAGTTCATAACTCATCATTAAATTTATGCTAACAATATTAGACAAATACATCCTAAAAAAATACTTGACCACTTTTGCGGTGATGTTGGCTTTATTTGCACCTATCGGAATTGTTATCGATGTCTCGGAGAAGATCAATAAAATGATCGAAAACAAGATTCCAATTCTGGATATTTTGATTTACTATTTTAATTTTACCATCTATTTCACCAATTTATTATTTCCGATTTTCTTGTTTTTGTCGGTGATTTGGTTCACTTCAAAATTAGCCAATGATTCCGAAATTATTGCTATTTTAAGTTCAGGAATTTCTTTTACACGGTTTTTAAGACCTTTTATAATTGGGGCTTCCATTATTTCTGTTTTTATTTTGTTGATGGGATTTTTTGTAGTTCCAAAAGCTAGTGAGGGATTCAATAATTTCAGGTATACTTACCTTAGAGGAGATGGAAAACAGGCAATTAGAGGCGATAATACCGATGTTTTTCGGCAAGTTAGCAACGACGAATACATTTATGTCAATAGTTTTGATGTAGCCTCGAAAACGGCGTATAATTTTAGTTATGAAAAATTCACAAAAGACAAATTGGCGTATAAAATTTCGGCCTCAAGGATCCAGTGGAATCCGAAAACAAAGAATTATACGATGTATGAATATGTCAAAAGAACGGTGGGAGGATTGGATGACAAAATTGAAAGAGCTGAAAAAAAAGACGCCAAATTTAGTTTCGATTTAGAAGATATAACCCCTGTGATTTACATTGCTGAAACCTTAAATTTAGGGAAATTAAACCGATTTATTGAGAAGGAAAAAAAGCGGGGTTCCTCTAATATCAACGTTTATATGGTCGTTTTATATAAGAAATACAGTATTCCAGTATCGGCATTTATTCTTACTATTATTGCCGTTGCCGTTTCGTCAATGAAGCGAAGAGGAGGCATGGGATTAAGTTTAGCCATTGGAATTGCCGTGGCTTTTTCCTTTGTATTTTTCGATAAAATATTTGGAACCTTAGCTGAAAAATCAAGTTTCCCGCCATTATTGGCAGTTTGGTTTCCTAATATCGTCTTTGGTATTTTGGCAATTTTTTTATTACGAAATGCGAAACGGTAATATAAAAAGTTATTTAAAACTTCATTTAATTGTTTTTATTTGGGGTTTTACTGCGGTATTAGGCGCCTTAATTACCATCCATGCCGATGCTTTGGTGTGGTATAGAATGCTCATTGCGGCAGTGTTTTTGTTCCTTTTTATTCTATTCAAAAAAGAATCCTTTCGAATTCCAGTAAGAGAATTTGCTAAATTGATTTTTGTTGGATTATTGATTGCAGTGCATTGGATCTTTTTTTTCGAAGCCATTCATATTTCCAATGTTTCGATAACTTTGGCTGTTTTTTCTTTAGGTGCTTTTTTAGCTTCTATTTTAGAGCCTATTTTTTATGGAAGAAAAGTACTTTGGTATGAAGTGTTTTTTGGACTTATCATTATTGTTGCACTTGCGATGATTTTACAAGTCGAAATGCATTATTTCGCAGGAATGATGTATGCTTTAGCTTCCATAATTATCGGAGTTTTATTTACGTTGATGAATGGAAAATTAATCGAAAAACATGAACCGTCGGTTATTACATTTTACGAATTTTTGGCTGGTGTGTTTTTTATAACGATTTACTTTTTATTCACCAATAAATTCACTGTTGATTTCTTTATTTTGACAACGAATGACTGGGTTTATCTTCTTATTTTATCTTCGGTTTGTACGGCTTATGCCTTTACAGCTTCGGTAAAAGTGATGCGAGTACTTTCGCCTTATACCGTAATGTTAACTACCAGTTTAGAACCTGTTTATGGTATTGTTTTGGCCTATTTTATCATTGGCGGAAAAGAAAAAATGAGTATAGAATTTTATATTGGAGCCATTTTAATTATTATCACAGTGATTCTAAATGGTATTCTCAAACATTATCTATCGAATAAAGAATAACTATTTTAAGCTAATTTAAATGTGGATTTATTTGTAATTAGCTGGCAGATTCGCGATTTTCATAATTTAAATTTTATATTTGCATTTCAAATCAAAACATAAACGACTACAACCGATGGAATATTTAGATTTTGAACTTCCCATAAAAGAGCTTGAAGACCAGTTAGATAAATGTCTAATAATTGGACAAGAATCAGCAGTTGATGTAACAAATACGTGCAAGCAAATCAGCAAAAAACTAGAAGAAACCAAAAGAAAAATTTATAAGAATCTTACCGCTTGGCAACGAGTACAATTGTCTAGACATCCTAATAGACCTTACACTTTAGATCATGTAAGAGCGCTTTGTGGCGATACTTTTCTGGAACTTCACGGAGACAGAGGGTTTAAGGATGATAAAGCAATGATTGGTGGCTTAGGCAAAATTGCGGGACAATCGTTTATGATAATTGGTCAGCAAAAAGGATACAATACCAAAACGCGTCAGTATAGAAATTTTGGAATGGCTAATCCAGAAGGGTATCGAAAAGCCTTGCGATTGATGAAAATGGCCGAAAAATTTGGGATTCCAGTAGTTTCTTTTGTAGACACACCAGGAGCTTTTCCAGGAATAGAAGCAGAAGAACGCGGACAAGGAGAAGCGATCGCCAGAAATATATTTGAAATGATTCGTCTCAAAGTGCCTATAATAGTCGTTATCGTGGGCGAAGGAGCCTCAGGTGGCGCACTAGGAATAGGTGTTGGAGACCGAGTGTATATGATGGAAAATACTTGGTACTCTGTTATTTCTCCCGAATCTTGTTCTTCTATTTTATGGAAAAGTTGGGATTATAAAGAACAAGCTGCTGAAGCCTTGAAACTGACTTCTGCAGATATGAAAAAACAAAAATTAGTCGATGATATTATTCCTGAACCATTAGGAGGAGCTCATTTTGACCGAGAAACTGCTTTCAAAACAGTGGAACAATATATTATCAAAGGATTCAATGAATTGAAAGACTTATCAACACAAGAATTAGTTGCCCAGAGAATGGATAAATACTGTAAAATGGGCGAATACAAAGAGTAAAATCTTACAAAAATTTAAATAATCCGAAGCCACGTCGTTTCGGATTTTTTTTGGCTTATGAACAAATAATATTACTTTATTAACAATCATTTGTAATAACTCAGTAGGGATTTTTTTTTAATTTTGCTTACTTTCGCTCTATGGAAAATGTCAAAAATATAAACCCAATTCGTGTCGATAGAACCACCATTATTAACCTTGAAAAAGGAAAATTGCCGCCTCAGGTTTTAGATTTAGAAGAGGCTGTGCTTGGTGCAATGATGATTGACAAAAAAGGAGTCGATGAGGTAATAGACATTTTACAGCCCGATGCTTTTTATAAAGAGGGACACAAATATATTTTTGAAGCCATCGTTCAGTTGTTTACAGATACTCAGCCAATTGACTTATTAACAGTTTCGGCACAGTTGCGAAAAAATGCAAAATTAGACTTGGCTGGAGGCGATTTTTACCTCATTCAGCTGACCCAAAAAATTTCTTCTTCGGCACACATCGAATTTCACTCCAGAATCATTCTCCAAAAATACATTCAGCGCAGTTTGATTCGTATTTCTTCGGATATTATCGAAGAATCGTATGATGAAACCACCGATGTTTTTGATTTATTAGACAAAGCCGAATCGAAACTGTATGAAGTTACGCAAGGAAATATAAAACGAAGTTCCGAAACTGCTCAGAGTTTGGTATTACAAGCCAAAAAACGGATTGAGGAAATTGCAAACCAAAAAGGGCTAAGTGGAGTTGAAACGGGCTTTACCAAATTGGATGCGATCACTTCAGGTTGGCAACCCAGCGATTTGATTATTATTGCTGCTCGACCTGGTATGGGAAAAACCGCTTTTGTCCTTTCGATGGCGCGAAATATTGCTATAGATTTTGGTCATCCAGTAGCACTTTTTTCGTTAGAAATGTCCTCCGTTCAGTTGATTACAAGGTTGATTTCCTCAGAAACTGGTTTGTCTTCTGAGAAATTGCGAACTGGTAAATTAGAAAAATTCGAATGGGAACAATTAAGTGTAAAGGTCAAAAATTTAGAAAAAGCACCTCTTTTTATAGATGATTCGCCATCGCTTTCTATTTTTGATTTAAGAGCAAAAGCCAGACGTTTGGTTTCTCAACATGGAATAAAAATTATCATTGTCGATTATTTGCAATTAATGACTGCTGGCGGAAACGGTAAAGGTGGTGGCAATAGAGAACAAGAAATTTCCACAATTTCTCGAAATTTAAAAGCATTGGCCAAAGAGTTAGCTATTCCTGTAATCGCTTTATCCCAATTATCGCGTGCGGTCGAAACTCGTGGATCCAGCAAAAGACCTTTGCTTTCTGACCTTCGTGAATCGGGTGCGATTGAGCAAGATGCCGATATTGTTTCGTTTATTTATAGACCTGAATATTACAAAATTGACGAATGGGATGATGACGAGCAAACTCCATCGGCTGGTCAAGCGGAATTTATTATTGCCAAACACCGTAATGGTTCTCTTGAAAATGTGAGATTGAAGTTTATTGGAAATTTGGGTAAATTTGATAACCTTGAAGATTACAACGGAAGTTATGACGATTTACCTTCGAAAATGAATCATGACGACAATCCATTTCAGACTAAAAATCTTCCTTCACCCAATGAGGCCTTCGGCAGTAATTTGAATAATGATGACGATGACGAAATGCCGTTTTAGAAAAATTGCAATCTGATTTTAAAATAAAAGAGTCCCACAATTTTGTGGGACTCTTTTGTAAGAATTAAATAGAAGGTATTTAATTTTTAATTACCTTAAATGTTTTATAACTGTCTAATGATTTAACTTCAACAAAATATGTTCCTGATGAAAGACCTGACATATTGAGTTGAGCGGTGGTAGCATTTATCGATTTTTCTAATAAAATTCGCCCAATCATATTAAACACTTTTACACCGATTATTTCCTTTGAATAGCTTAAGTTTAAATTGTCTTTAACCGGATTTGGATAGAAATTAAAGGCATTTACATCAAAACTGTCTGTTTTAAGACGTGAAATAACTATGCAATCAGAGTTGACAGAGCAAGTTCCTGACGAAACAATTACACTATAGGTTCCGAGAACTGTTGGAGTAAAAGTTTGATTAATTTCTCCAAGAATTGGTGTATTAGCATTATTACAATCAATCCATTGATAGGATGCGCCCGCCTGATCAGCGATTAGTACCGTGAAACTACTACCAAGTAGTGTAATTTGACTCACAGTTCCAATGGGAGTTGTAGTGATCGTCAAATTTAATTTCTCCGTAACGCAGTTTGTTGTTGGCCCCGTTTTGATACCTGATGTGGTGTAAGTCGTTCCATTCCACGTATAACTATCACAAGCCGAAACCGTAGTTACATTATCAGAAGAAGGTGTGATGGTTAAATTTAATTTCTCCGTA
>JAAFGY010000148.1 GCA_010365135.1 Flavobacterium sp. | reverse complement strand
CTTTCTTACCATTTTTATCGCAAAAGTATTATGAAGTAATTAGAGAGCTTTTCATAATGATTATAAACCATTTAAAAAGTTACAAATGCAAACGCACAATTTTGACTATCCGCGAATTGGTAGTGACAGAGAACCTAAAAAAGCCTGCAAGCAATTTTGGTCAGACAAAAATTCAAGAAAAGAACTGGTACATGGAGACAGCATCGGATGTATTGAAGACAGTCAGTTAGAACAAGAATCAGGAGTAGAGTTAATACATTCTATCGATTTTTTGTTCTACTATCAAATTGTTGATACGGCGCCAATTTCAAGTGCCATTCTGGAATGTTGTAATGAAACTAATTTAAACCAATCGTACAACAAACTTGACATGTATTTTGTGATGGACTTTGGCTATCAACAGACAGCGTGGATCGTACAACATGTAAAAGGAAAGATGCTTTGATAATGACGAAAAGTACATTACTTCCGAATTTTACAAAAATCACAAATTCAATTTATTTTCAACATTTTTTTAACGAAGCAGGATAAAAATGTTCGCTTTCTGCCTATTTGGAAGAAGTAGAATCGGATTATTATCACTATCTTTTTCAGAACTAATTTTAAAATATCTAGGAACTATTTTTAGATAAAACCTTAAAAAACTAAAATACAATGACTACCGAAGAAAAAATAAAAAAAGCAGAAACACGAATTTTTAAAGCTGTTTTCCCAAGCACCACCAATCATTACGACACGCTTTTTGGTGGTACTGCAATGCAACTTATGGATGAAGTTGCTTTCATTACTGCAACTCGTTTCAGCCGCCAAATAATGGTAACGGTAAGCAGCGATAAAATTGATTTCAAAAAACCAATTCCGGCAGGAACGATTATTGAATTAGTAGGTGCTGTGAGTCATTTAGGTAACACAAGTATGAAAGTGAGTGTTGATATTTTCATCGAGGAAATGTATTCAGAGCATCGCGAAAAAGCGATTACTGGAGAATTTACCTTTGTTGCGATTGACGTAAACAAGAAACCAGAGGTTATAGTTAAGAATTAGATTTTTTTAGTGCTAAGGAATTCTAAAAACAAACCCCAGGGGTTAATATTCCTAGGAAATCATTTTAAGGAAATAGCAACAGGCACCGACAAATGGAATAATCGACCTTTTATGTTGCCCATCAGATCTGCCAATCAATTCTATAAAGATAATGGAATCAAATGCGAAAAAAAACCAATATTTACAGCTTATAATCAAATGTAGTTTGGTATAATGTAATTGCTCATAAAAAAATTCTAAATCGGTTTTATAAGGGACGAGGAAATTAGTTAACCATAGTTTTTTTTGTTATTTAAAATAAATTTATAGATTGTTTCGTGGCAAACACAATTAATACCTTCTTTTAAAGATTTTCCAAGTATTTGTTCTGGCGAGTAATCGGTTTGGATTAGTTTGCTGATGTAATGTTTAATTCCATTGCTAAAACATTGGTTTTTAGTCTTCTATTTGTGCCTTTTATTAAGTTTTCGATTTGCTAAATCTGCTTTATAATTAGAGTTATGCTCGTCCGAATTACGTTTTATCTCTCTCTCTCTATATATATGGATGAAATTTGAACGTTTTTATCAACAGCGGTTTGCGCTTTACTGACGTTTTGTTGCATCAGAAATTCTAATTTGTAACTTTGTTCAACGGTAAAATGCTTCATACTTTGCGAATTTTAGACGAGGAGCAAGTGAGATAAATTTTTCCATTTTAGCAAACAGGGAAAAGAATTAATTTTTTTTTCTTTGTTCTGAAAAAATATTTCATCTTGATTTGCTATTCCTAACTTTCGCACTTATTAATTGAATTCAAGTAGTCAAAAGTAAAATAGCCGAGTTGAACCATTTGTTCCTTAGGAGGAAAATACTAAATGGTTTACTATTGGAGAATTTTGAATCTGTCAAAGGTGGTATAAATGGTATTGAGATTGTTCATATACTCAAAGATAATTACTCAACGAAAACAAGAGAGACTCTTTTTTATTCCCACTTTAAAATCGTATTTTCGCTAAACTTGAGACAATTTGTATCCATATCACTACTTTTAATATTAGGAATGACCCTTCTTCCTTGGCAATCGATATGTCTCGCTCATCCATTTGGGCATGAACATCATCAACACGAGGGACCAAGTCCCTGCGAATTGCGTGCAATTGCATTGCAGCAGCCTGGAGAAAACCTAATGCCACTAATGGATTGCGATCATATTTCAAGTGCAACAGACAACTACAGTCAAACGGATGTGGAACGAGTAGTTCCGACGCAACAAGTAATTGCTGTTGGCGCTATGGTATTCAATTTGGTTAGTTTCGAAGTAAAAGAACTACCATTTTTAATTCCTCCTGCACCTAATTGCCGCTCGGCAAGTCTGTTTTCAGACAGCCCACTTCGCGGCCCCCCTTTGGTTTAACACTCTTTCTTGCAGATTGGAATAATTTCTGTTCCCAATGTACAACAAGAAAGAATTTTTATGTTTTTACCTATTTCATTGTTTTTTTAACAGATGAATATGGGTGGCAATGCTATACGCATTGGTAATAAAATTAGTAATCCAAAAGGACAAATTATGATTAAAATATCTTTTAAGAACCCCTATTTGGTGCTTGTATTTGCCATTATTGTGGCTGTACTTGCAGCAGTTCTTATTCCAAGGATGCCGGTAGACATCCTTCCTCAATTTAAGAAATCTGCTATGCAGATTATTACCCTTTATCCCGGAATGCCCGCTGAAGTAGTAGAAAAAGACATCACCAGCAGAATGGAGAGATGGACAGGGCAATCGCCTGGAATTGAAAAACAACTTTCCAAAAGTATCATGGGAGTGAGTGTGGTAACCAATTTTTATGGTGAAGACATTGATCCTGCAGAAGCGATGGCTAACTCGACTTCGTATGCGGTGAGTGATATGTATTATCAGCCTCCGGGTACAATGCCACCAATGATTCAGCCTTTTGACCCCACTGCTTCAAAGCCTTTGATGTTACTCACGGTAAGTAGTGACACTCGAAGCGGAAAAGATTTATATGATGTAGCCTACTTAAATTTACGCCAAATGTTAAGTGGTGTCGAAGGTATTGTCGCTCCTGCTGCTTATGGTGGGTCGTTACGAATGATTTATGTATATGCTGACCCTGAGAAAATGGAAGCTTTGGGAATCTCCCAAACGCAGGTTATGGAAGCCATTCAAAAGAATACGACCATGATTCCGTCAGGGGTCGCTAACATAGGGAAAGTCAATTATGGTGTAGATGCCAAAGGACTAATTGTTGATGTTAAGGACTTTGACGATATCGTAGTTACCTATAAAAATGGAAATCCAATTTATATAAAGGACATTGGGCAAACCAAAGATGCTAGTGCAATACAAACTAATATTGCTAGAGTAGATGGACAAGAGCAAGTGTATCTACCTATTTTTAAGCGACCTGGAGCCAATACCATCGCATCTGTAGAAGCGGTTAAAAAAGCGCTGCCAGGCTTGAAAGAACGAATGCCAGATGATGTGAAACTCAATGTTATTTTTGATCAATCTTCTTTTGTTCGAAATTCGATTTCAGGCTTACAAAATGCAGGATTGGGCGGTTTGATTTTAGTGGTTATCGTCCTAATCCTCTTTCTTGGAAATTTCAGATCAGCACTGATTGTAGCCATCAGTTTACCTTTGTCAGTATTGTTTGCTTTTATTATGTTATATGTTACTGGACAAGCGATCAACAGCATCACGCTTGGTGGATTAGCGTTAGTATTAGGTCTTTTAGTTGATAATTCCATCGTTGTTTTAGAAAATATTGACAGACATCTTAAAATGGGAAAGAATTCCTTTTCGGCTGCTAAAGATGCTGCATTAGAAGTAGCAAACCCGGTATTGGCCTCAACCTTGGTAATAATAGTGGTGTTTTTGCCTGTATTATTTTTAACGGGAGTTACTAAATTTTTATTCTCGCCATTAGCTATTACTGTAGCAGGTTCGATGATAGGTTCCTATATTTTTGCCTTAACACTCATCCCTATTATGGCGGCGTATTTCTTTAAGAATTATTTGCCAAATTCAGATAATAAACAAAAGAAAAATGCTCTTGGTTTCTTTCAACGTTTCATTGACCGACTTGGGATGAACTATAAAGCCAGTCTCTCCAATGTTTTGAAATACCGTTGGCCCGTTTTAGCAGGAACTATAGTACTTTTTATTATTTCGTTGTTTCTGATGAAAAATTTAGGGTATGAATTATTTCCTCAATCGGATGTGGGGCAAATGGAAATTTCAGTACGAATGGAATCTGGTACTCGATTAGAAGATGCCAACCAAACCATTGCCGAAATGGAACAGGTCATTCGAAAAGAAACTGGAGATGACTTGGAACAACTCATTGCCAATATTGGAGTTTTCTATGATTTACCAGCGGCGTACACGCCCAACTCAGGAACGCAAGATGCTTTTATTGGTGTGCAGTTAAAAGAATCTCACGAAATAAGTACCTTTGAATATGCCTCGCGACTCAGAAAAGAACTTCACAAAAAATTCCCGGGTGTTGAGTTGAGTTTCAATACGGGAGGAATGATCACGGCAGCATTAAATGAAGGAAAACCTGCTCCTATTGATGTTCAAGTAAAGGGAAGCGATCTTAAAGTCCTTCGCGAAATTGCTGAAAAAATACGGGATACCATCAGTACAATTGCGGCAACCCGAGATGTTCGTGTATTGCAACGGATTGATCAGCCTTCGAAGAACATAGAAATTGATCGAATTAAAGCAGCTGAATTAGGTGTAGAACCTGTCGAAGCCATTAAAAATATGGTTTCTGCTTTAAATTCATCGGTTACATTCCAAAAAGCATTTTGGATCGACGAGCGAAATGGAAACCACTACTATGTAGGAGTAACATATCCTGAAAGTGCTATTGACAATCGTTTTGTGTTAGAAAATGTTGGTGTAAATAGTTCTACTTCGGAGAAAACAGTACCGTTTCGAAATTTCTCTAAAATATCGGATGGAACAAATCCAGTGGAGATCAACCACCACGATTTAACAAGGGCATTTAATGTTTACGCCAATGTGGAAGGAAAAGACATTGGACGAGTTTCAGACGAAATTCAGGATATCATAGCGGGAATGGAAATGCCGCCCGGATATGAAGTTAATTTTGAAGGAGAAGTTGCTATTATTAAAGAATCATTTGGCGGACTAGGGCTAGGATTAGGATTGGCAGTCCTTTTATCATTCTTGATCATTACACCGTTATTTCGTTCGTTTAGAAAACCACTTATCATTATTTTAGCTTTCCCTTTCGGACTGATTGGCGTTGGTTTTTTGATGTGGGCTACAGGAACCTATTTAAGCATTCAATCCATAATGGGAATTATTATGATGGTGGGTATTTCTGTCTCTTACGGTAATATATTGGTTGACAGAATCAATGTCTTAATGGAGGAAGGCATCCAAAAGCATGCGGCTATCATCGAAGGCTCGTCTGACCGATTTCGTCCCGTGCTGATGACTGCATCTACTACTATTTTGGGATTATTGCCTACTGCTTTGGCTACGAATCCAGGTTCGGAGGCCAATGTTCCTTTGGCTATAGCGGTAATTGGTGGAACATTTATGGCGACCATCGTTACCCTATACATCATTCCCATTTTTTATTCACTCATTGCAAAAACAGAAAAATAATGAAGACTTTAATAAACATAAAATCAGTAACCTTTTTTGTTGTGCTGCTCTCGGTACTTATTTCCTGCAAAAATCAGGAAAAAGAAACTAAAACGGCGGTCACAAATGATCAAATTCAGAAAGTTGAAGTGGTGAAACCACAGCGACGTTCTTTTAAAGCCGAAGTGCTAATTACAGGAACAGTACGTCCCAATCAGATCGTAACTTTGTACGCAATGGAAGGCGGAATGCTGATGCAAATGCGAAAGGATATTGGAGACAAAGTAAAACAAGGTGAAACAATTGCTGTTTTGGGAAATCCTGAATTAGGACAGCAGCAACTCAAATGGCAAGCTGAAGCAAAAGCTAAAAAGGCTTTTTATGATCGCCTAAATACTGTTTATAAAAAAACACCTACTTTGACTAATATCCAAATGGTGGAAAATTCGGAAGCGGAATACCTTTCTGCAAAAGCCAATTTGGCTGTGGTCAACAACCGAATCGGATTTTTACGTATAAAAGCGCCGTTCTCGGGAATAATCACCAAACGTTTTGTAGACAAAGGAGCCATGATTCAGAGCGGATTAAATCAAAGTAGTCCGCAAGCATTGTTTGAAATACAGGAAATCAATCCAATTCGTTTGACCATTCCTGTACCTGAATCAGATGCTGTGGGCATTCAAAAAGGAATGGAAGTAGAAGTAACCTTACCGGAACTGTCCGGGAAATCTCTTATGGCCAAAGTGAGCCGTACTTCTAAAGTCCTCGATCCAATGTCTAAAACAATGCAAGTTGAAATTGACATGGAAAACCCAAACGGCAAAATTGTTTCAGGAATGTATGCCAAAGCTTTGCTACTAATTAATAGTAGGAAAAACATCTTATCCTTGCCAATGATAGCTAAAGTAAGCCACAAGAACGAAGATTACGTGCTTGCTGTAGTAGATGGGAAAGTAAAGAGAATAGTATTAAAAGTAGGCTTGTCAAATCAAGATTACCTTGAAGTTTTGAATGATGAAATCACTTCTGAAACGCAAGTAATTATACAAGGAAAAGGGCTGGTAAACCCCGAACAAATTGTTGAACCCATATTAAAACAAGAGTAATGAATATAGTACATACTACATTAAAAGAAATAAGACTATTATCATACATCTTATTTTTGATGATAGCCAATACACCAATAGTAAGGGCTCAAGAGACCATTCCAATTAATTTAGAAAAAATATTGGAATTGGGTGGAGCCGATAATTTGACCATCAAGGAATATAAAGAACGACAAGAATTGTCATTGGCAGAATTGACAAAGGCCAAGGAATGGTGGCTTCCTGAAATCTATACTGGAGTAGAGACCCAGCAACTATGGGGCGCTGCAATGAATGCAGACGGTCGGTTTTTCTTAGATGTGAATCGCCAAAACCTTTGGGCTGGCTTAGGATTAAATTCAAATTGGGATTTTGCAGAAGGCATTTACAATGCAAAAGCGGCCAATTTTAAAAGTCAGGCGAGTCAATACCTTACGCAAGCAGAACAGAATCAGCAATTATTGCAAATGATTTATGAATATTATGACCTAATGACTGCACAACTCAATTACAATGCCTATCAAAATTTAGTCATTCAATCGGATAGCATTGTCCAGCAAATTCAAATTCAGGTAGAAGTTGGTTTGTTGTATCAATCAGAGCTGTTATTGGCAAAAAGTAATAAATACCACTTACGATTGGAAATGCTTCAAGCCAAAAAGGAATATAATAAAGCATCGGCGACACTAAAAAAAATGCTCAATATTGAGCAAAACGTGAAGTTGGTTAGTGCGGAAGAGTCTTTATTACCTTTAGATTTCAACACTAAATTGGGATTGGTGGTTGATTCAGCCTATCGCAATCGTCCGGAGATAAAAGCCAATGAATTGCAATTTAAAGCGTTGGAAATAGAACGTAAAAAATATTCGACAGGTTTGTGGATTCCAGAATTAAACATCAATACATACGGCTCTTATTTCGGAAGGATCAGCGGAAATGTTTCGCCAATGCTACCAAATCAATATCCCGAAACACAGCAGTTCTATCCAACAGGTGCTTTGAATGCTTCCTTATTATGGAAAATTCCTTTAGGTGCATTAATGTCTCAAGGAGACAAAAAGATCTATGATAGTAAAATGCATATTAAGGTGATTGAAGCAGCCCAAGTTAAAATTCAGATAAACGAAGAAATTGCACATGCTACCTCTGATTTTAAACTAGGGAAGGAGCAAATTGTAACGGCAAAAGAGGCTTTAGATCTTACGACAGGGGCATTGTATCAAAGTATTGAAAGACAGAAAAGGGGAACAGCAAAACCGTTTGAAGTCTTTCAGGCACAGCAGTTCTTTTTGCAAGCCCAGTTGGATTATTTGAAAGTCGTAAGTGACTATAATAAGGCACACTATGCATTAAAAGTTGCTAAAGGGGAGACACTTTAAAATTAAAAGAGAGTAGAATACTTCTTTAAGCTCTAATGGTGAGTCGTTAGCACTCGGAGCATCAAAAAGTCAATAGAAGATCTGTTTTCTATTGGCTTTTTATTGGCTTTTTTAAAAGTAATATAGTTTTGCACTTTTCTGCTTTATTTTTGTAAAAGTAGTATCAAACTAAAGAAGGGTAATAAGTTGAATTGTTCAACAAGACAAAAACTTTAAATGATTTTAATGTTTTGGATATTATGTAAAATAACGATTCCAAAAAGGAAGTGATAAGTGTTTTAATGTTATTTATCGAAATAATTATATCCGAAAAATAGATTGTAATTTATTAGTCTTCCGATAATGACGAAACTTTGAGATATTTTAGCTTCTTTACTTTAGGTTGCTCATTTTTATTGGATAGCTTCTTTCAGATCAATAAAAACATTATCTTCCAAAATTAAATTTCTTAAAATTCGAATACTAAACGGCGCTATTATCTAAATTCTATTCTAATTCAGGAAGTTAATTTCAAGTTTATATTTGTAGTGAAGTCAGATGTCAAATAAATAATTAAAATGGGAAGGGTCAATTTGATTGTTTTAGAGTACGGCTGAGTCGTATAAATTCACAGTATTTATTAAAATTCAAAAGAGAGAAATAAAAATGAAGTGTAGAGAGAGCTGAATAATTAATGAAACATATTTGAAAGTAAATGTAGGTGGCATTTCATTTTCATCAATAAGCCAAGACTTTCGATTTTTTCTTGTCCATGAATGTACGATGGATGAACGCACATTCTTTTTTGAGGAGGGGCATTACTACTAATAGAAATGAGATCATTTAAGATAATGTTAAAAGAGGTTCTGACGTTATAACTAGAAAATTTTATAAAAATATTGATACTTTAAAATGAGAACTCGACACTTTAAGTACTTTAACAATATCGTCGAGCGGAATAATCGAATTAGCAAGTGTAGAACCAATAATTAAAAGCATCAATTTATCTATACTTGTGATGACTAATAATATAACAGGTTTATTATAGGTCAGTTATGGGTTTTATTCCATATATAAATAGGATTATTTGTAGAAATTTAAAGCTCTTTAAAATAGGAACGCTTGCAACAATCTGATACTTATGTTATAATAAAAAGGGGCTATAAAGCCCCTTCATCAGTAAATGAATAATAGTTCTTTGGAGTAATAATTAAATGATCTAA
>JAAFGY010000147.1 GCA_010365135.1 Flavobacterium sp. | reverse complement strand
GCATTCGTATTGCCCAGTCTTAAATACAGAACTGCCTCCAAATAGTATTAACTTTTTGGAGGCAGTTTTCCGAAATTAAGATGCAATTAGAATCTTTCCTTATTAAACATTTGTAATAATTTTAGATTTACTTAGGATTAAAATTTTATCATTAAAATGTTGGTAATAATACTTTGTTCAAAACGTGGATCACTCCATTAGAACATTGTACATCGGTAGCTATAATAGTCGAAATTCTATTACTGGCATCTTTAATTTTTGCCCCACCAGTTAATTGTACAGTAAAAGTTTGTGGAGTTTGAAGTGTGGAAACTATTTGACCTTCGGTTAAACTCGCTGCCAAAACATTTCCATTCGCCACATGATATTTTAAAACTTTGGTCAAATTTGCTGATGAAACACCTGCTATTCCGCCTGGAGCTAGTTCTGTGTTCAAAGCTGTAAAGGCATCATTTGTTGGTGCAAAAACTGTAAATGGACCAGTTCCCGAAAGAATACTAACAAAATCGGGTTGGCCAGACCCAGTTAGTGCACCGACTAAAGAGGTAAAATTTGGGTTTGCAGTAGCATGAGTCACAATAGTTGGTAAACCTATTACTTTATCCACGATGTGAATAACACCGTTGGAAGCCATAACATCAGCAGTTGTAACCATTGCAACTCCGTTTAATTTTACACCCGATGCAGTATTGACAAACATACTTAAATTGTTTGTAGAAGAAGCTGTCCCTTTTGCTAAGGTTTTGATATATCCTGTAGACAAATCCGTTGATTTAACGCTTCCCATAACCACATGATTCAATAAAATTTGTGTCAAAACCTCTTTTGGAACATCATTTAGCGTTGCATAAGGGGTGGTTTTTAAAAATGCAGTGAAAGCTGCGTCAGTTGGGGCAAATACTGTAAAAGGACCCACACCTTTAAGGGTCGTAGCTAAGTCAGCTTTACCGAGCGCCTGAACAAGAATTGTCAAATTTGAATTCGTTTGTGCAATGCCAGTGATGGTATTGTCAGCAACAGGATTGTCGTCATTATTGCATGAAATCGTGAAAGATGTTAAAGCAATAACTGCAATGAGAATTTTTAATTTAGATAAAGTTTTCATAATTTTTTGTCTTTAATTAATATTTAAGTTTTAACTTTTGTTCAAATTTATTTAAAAAAGATTAAACAAAAATTTATTTTGTGAAAATATTAATATTTGTTTTACAGAATTTACTGTACGTAATATATTGGAGTACAGTAATATATGATATATTGATTTGTAATTATTCTACTAAAAATTAAACAAATGTTATGATTAACAAAATTGTTTTAATTGACTTATTTTGTAAATTTGTTACTTTCTGTTTTTGATCAGAAGTAATTTTATTAATGGAAATCAGTTATATAAATAAATCATCCAATAGAATCCACTAACTATGACAAATAAACTTTTTTTGGGATTTTTATTATTAATGAATATCGCCGTTTTTTCGCAAGCAGGGTGCAATAAATTAGACGACAAAGGAAATAAAAATGGACTTTGGAAAGGCGTTTATCCAGACACCAAAAACCCAAAATACGAAGGGACTTTCGACCACGGAAAGGAAGTAGGTATTTTTACTTTTTTTGATAATACGCGAACAAAAATTATAATCGCCACACGGGAATTTAATCCCAAAGACAATTCGGCTTATACGATTTTTTACGACCAACTCAAAAATAAAGTAAGCGAAGGCAAAGTCGTGAACAAATTATACGAAGGACAATGGAAATATTACCATAAAGCCTCAAAAAAAATAATGACTATCGAAAATTACAGCAAAGGAAATTTAGAAGGATTGCGATCCGTTTTTTATACCAGTGGAAAAATTGCCGAAGAAATGAACTATAAAAACAACCTGAAAAACGGTTTTTATAAACGATATACAGAATCTGGAATCATCATCGAAGAATCCAATTATAAGAACAATCAATTTGATGGTTTGGCTATTTTTAGAGATCCAGATGATGGAAATATTGTCTCAAAAGGAAAATTTGTCAATGGAAAAAAATCAGGAATTTGGCAGTTTTTTAATAAAGGCAAATTGATAAAAGAAGTGAATATGAGTTTTCCGCAAAATAGTTCAAAAGCAAAAAAAATGTAATAGGATTGCTAATGGATGACAATCTGCTATTCATCAAAAAAAAACTTGCCACAGATTCACACATATTTTCTTGAGTTTTTTTATTTCAATTACCTTTAACTTTAGCCAACTTTTTTTTCTCTAATTTATTTATTGCTTCTGCCACACTTATCCAATGCGTTTGTCAAGACCAATAAATTGAATAAATCTAAATTCACACTCAAATCCTTCCGTAAATCTTTGTAACTTTGCAGACTTGTAAAATTATAATTATTTAAAAATGAAACGTGTAGTTGTTGGACTTTCAGGCGGTGTAGATTCTAGTGTTGCGGCTTACTTGTTGCAGCAGCAAGGCTATGAAGTCATAGGTCTTTTTATGAAAAATTGGCACGATGATTCGGTTACTATCTCTAATGATTGTCCGTGGCTCGAAGACAGCAACGATGCTTTATTGGTTGCCGAAAAATTGGGAATACCCTTCCAAACGGTTGATTTAAGCGAAGAATACAAAGAAAAAATCGTGGACTATATGTTCAATGAATACGAAAAAGGTAGAACTCCAAATCCCGATGTGCTTTGTAACCGCGAAATAAAATTCGATGTTTTTATGAAAATCGCTTTAAGTCTTGGTGCGGATTTTGTGGCAACAGGCCATTATTGTCGAAAGGGCGAAATCGAGGTCAACGGAGAAAAAGTATATCAACTTTTGGCTGGAGCCGATTCTAATAAAGACCAATCTTATTTTCTTTGTCAATTATCACAAGAACAATTGGCAAAATCCTTGTTTCCAATTGGCGAATTAACCAAACCAGAAGTTCGCGAAATCGCAGCCGAAATGGAATTAGTTACTGCCGAAAAGAAAGATTCACAAGGTTTGTGTTTCATTGGAAAAGTAAGATTACCCGAGTTTTTGCAACAAAAATTAAAACCCAAAGAAGGACATATCATCCAAATCGACAAAGGAAATTCTGAATATAATTATGTGATGCAATCCGGACTTTCAATAGAACAAGAGCTGCTATTCGAAGCTCGAAAAATTGGCTACACTCCCGAAATGGGGAAAGTAGTTGGGAAGCATCAAGGAGCACATTATTTTACCATTGGACAGCGAAAAGGACTCAATGTTGGTGGCACGACAGATCCATTATTTATTATTTCCACCAATGTGGAAACGAATACTATTTACACCGGTTTAGGCAGTCAACATCCTGGATTGTTCCGAAAAGCGCTGTTTATCGAAAAATCCGAAGTGCATTGGATTCGGACGGATTTGGCTTTGGTCAATGGTGAAACAATGGAAGTAATGGCGAGGATTCGGTACCGTCAACCGCTGCAAAAAGCGACTTTACACCAATTTAAAAACGGAATGTACGTGGCTTTCGACGAACCACAATCTGCAATAACCGAAGGACAATTCGTGGCTTGGTATTTAGAGGATGAGTTAGTTGGTTCGGGAGTTATTTCTTAAATTAATTTTAATTCCAAAAAATCATGAAAAAAATAGTCTTTATTTTATTTTTAGTTTCAAGTTTTGTCGGTTTTTCTCAAGAAGATGCTTGGGTTTATTTTAAAGACAAGCCGAATGCTGCAACTTATTTGAGTAATCCCTTGACGATGCTTTCGCAAAGAGCTTTAGACAGACGAAATGCTCAAGGAATTACTCTGGATATAAGTGACGTTCCCATTTATCAACCCTATATTGATGAAATTACAGCATCAACGGGAATTACAGTAAAAGCAAAATCGAAGTGGATGAATTGTCTTCATATTCGAGGTTCACAAACTGATATTAATGCATTAAAATTAGTGTCATCTGTACTTAGTATTGATTTTGCCGATAAGACTTTGAACAGTCCTTCCAACAAAACAAAAGCAAAACTAAGATTCAAACCCGTAAAAAAAACGATGGAAAGTGCGATATCATTTGATTATGGATCTTCTTCGAATCAAATTCAAATGCTAAACGGACATTTGTTGCATCAAGCTGATTATACTGGTTCTGGAAAAATAATTGCAGTTTTGGACGCTGGTTTTCCAGGAGTGGACACAGCCCAACCTTTTCAGCGATTGAGAGACAATTCCCAAATTCTTGGCGGATATAATTATGTAACTAAAAGTAGTGATTTTTATTCTGGCGCCACACACGGAACTGCTGTTCTGTCTTTAATGGGCGGTTTTACTGTTGGTCAGTTGATAGGAACTGCACCAGATGCTCAATATTATTTGTATATTACAGAAGATGATGCTTCCGAAAATCCTGTTGAGGAATCAAATTGGGTCGAAGCTGCCGAAGAAGCCGATAGAGTGGGAGCCGACATCATCACTTCTTCTTTGGGATATTTTGGTTACGACGATCCTTCTTACGGACACACTTATTCTGATATGACAGGAAATGCTGCTTTTGCTTCAAAAGGCGCTAACATCGCTTTTGGCAAAGGAATGGTTGTTTTGGCAAGCGCTGGAAATGAAGGCGCCACTGCGGAACCACACGTTGGTGTTCCTGCCGAAGCCTTAAATGTAATTGCTGTTGGTGCTGTAAAAGCAGACGAATCCTATGCTTTATTCAGTTCAATCGGCCCTCGTTTTGACGGTCGAGTAAAACCAGATGTGATGGCTCAGGGACAAAATCCTTATGTTTACACCAATGGAACTATTAACAATGGTGGAAGCGGAACCTCTTATTCGTGTCCAATTTTAGCAGGAATGGTGGCTTGTTTATGGCAAGCTTTGCCAGCAAAAAATGCGCAGCAAATCAAACAATTAATTCTGCAATCATCCGACAATTTTGCAGATCCAGCCGTAAAATCACGATCACAATATGGTTATGGAATTCCCGATTTTAGCTTGGCTTTGTCTAATGGGTTATCGGTTACTGCTTTTTCGAAAAGTGATTTTGTAGTTTATCCAAATCCTACAAACGATTCTATTTCGGTCACTTTATCAAATGGATCCGTGGTTAAAACGATTGCTATTTATACTGTTTTAGGGCAAAAAGTTTTGGAGAAAAATATCTCCACTCAATCACCAACAATTTCATTAAAATCTTTGAATAGCGGAATTTATTTCTATAAAATTGAATCGAAGGATTTTTCTAAAAGCGGAAAAATCATAAAACAGTAATTTTCAAGATTTAAATGAACAAAATCACGCAACTTTTCAAAATAAAATACCCAATTATTCAAGCAGGAATGGTTTGGAATTCTGGCTATAAATTAGCAAGTGCAGTCAGTAATGCTGGAGGCTTGGGATTGATTGGAGCAGGTTCCATGTATCCCGAAGTTTTGCGCGAACACATTCAAAAATGCAAAAAAGCAACTGTCAAACCTTTTGGAGTAAACGTTCCGATGTTGTATCCAAACATTGAAGAAATCATAAATATTATTGTTGAAGAAGACGTGAAAATCGTTTTTACCTCGGCAGGAAATCCTAAGACTTGGACTTCTTTTTTGAAGGAAAAAGGAATTACGGTTGTTCACGTTGTCAGTAGTTCGGTTTTTGCATTGAAAGCTCAAGAAGCAGGAGTTGACGCTGTTGTTGCCGAAGGATTTGAAGCTGGTGGTCACAACGGAAGAGAAGAAACTACCACTTTTACTTTGATTCCAATGGTCAAAGAAACAATACGGATTCCTTTAATTGCCGCTGGTGGAATTGCAACTGGTCGTGGAATGCTCGCCGCAATGATTCTTGGAGCCGATGGTGTTCAAGTAGGAAGTCGTTTTGCCGCTTCAATGGAATCTTCAGCCCACAAAAATTTCAAAAACAAAATTCTGGAAACCAAAGAAGGCGAGACGCAACTCACTTTGAAAGAATTGGCTCCCGTTCGATTGATTAAAAATAAATTTTACCAAGATGTTCAGGATTTGTATGCAAAATGTCCAACCAAAGAAGAATTAGCTGCATTATTAGGTAGAGCAAGAGCAAAGCATGGCATGTTTGAAGGGGATTTAATCGAAGGCGAACTCGAAATCGGACAAATAGCAGGATTAATTCACGAGATAAAACCAGCTGCTGAAATTATCAAGGAAATGATTGCCGACTTTGAATTAGCCAAAAATGATGATACAAAATATATTTTCTAGACTCTAATTTTAGTACTTTTGGGTGCGAATTAATTTTAAAAATAATGACTAAAATAAAAATAATTATTATTCTGACATTTCTCGGAATGGGTTTTCATCAGTCTTACGGTCAAACGTACAAATTCAGTACTTCTGGATTAAGCGTTATGCAAAAAGACCAAAAAGGAGATTGGGGAAAATGGTCGGACTTGAATTTGGTCACTATTTTAATAAAATTAGACACTGATAAAAACCGAATTGTTGTCTATTCCGAAGCGCTTCAAGTGTTTGAAATCATCGATTATATTCCTTTAGAAGAGGGCGAAAACGATAGTGTTTACTCTTTTACCTGTAAAGATAACAATGGCGAAGAATGCACCATTTCGATTATTACCCGAAAAAAACAAGACCATCGCAAGCAACTTTATATCAATTATGAAGATAGAATTATACTTTACAATATCTTCAATTACAAATAAGGTTTAGGTTAAATTATGATTAATTTTGCCAATAAACCCTTTCCTCCATCCAGTTTTTAAATTTGAAATCTGTAGTTTAGCCTTATAAAAAAGTTTAGTATGAAAAAGTTGTTTCTGTTGTTGTCCTTTGTTGTGATTACCAGCGTTCAAGCGCAACAACGTCCAAAATTAGTTGTCGGAATCGTAGTCGATCAAATGAAAATGGAATATTTATATCGTTTTTCGGACGATTTTTCTCCTAATGGTTTCAAGCGTTTGATGAGCAAAGGATTTGTTTTTCACAACGCCAATTTTAATTATATGCCAACTTATACCGGACCAGGTCACGCCTCAATTTACACCGGAACAACGCCCTCTGTAAACGGAATTGTTGGCAATGAATGGTTTAGCAGAAAGTTAGGAAAAACTACCTATTGTACCGATGATGATTCCGTAAAAACGGTTGGCGAAGGAACGGATAAAGAAGGAGCAATGTCTCCAAAAAACCTCCAAAGCACCACCATTACTGATGAATTGCGATTGGGAACCAACTTCAAAGGAAAAGTAATCGGAATGAGTTTAAAAGATCGTGGAGCGATTTTGCCGGCTGGACATTTTGCTAATTGGGCTTTTTGGTACAGTGGCACTGGAGCGTTTATTTCGAGCTCTTTCTATGGTTCAACATTGCCGGGTTGGGTTACTGAATTTAACAGTCAAAAAAACTATTTGAGTTACATCAATAAAGGTTGGAATTTATTGAAACCGGCAGCTGATTATAACGAAAGTTGGCCTGACGATAATCCGTATGAAGGAAAATTATACAATTGTGACAAGCCTGTTTTCCCCTACAATCTAAAAGAAATGTATGATAAACACGGTGCCGAAATAATGAGATCGATCCCTTTTGGAAATAATTTATTGGCGGATTTTGCCAAAAAAGCCATTGAAAAGGAAGAATTAGGAAAAGACAATATCACTGATTTTCTAACCATAAGTTTTTCCTCAACAGATTATGTGGGTCATATTTTGGGACCAAGATCAATGGAATTACAAGATACTTACTTGCGCTTGGATAGTACCATTGCTGACTTTTTGGATTATTTGGACAAAACCGTTGGCAAGGATAATTATTTGCTTTTCTTGACTTCGGACCACGCGTGCGCTGAAAATGCAAATTATCTGAAAGATCTTAAATACAACGTAAAAAACGTTCCATCGAAAGACATTTCTAAAGCATTAAAAGAATTTTCTACTGCAACTTTTGGTGAAAATTTAGTTGTTGAATATTCTAATTTTAATATCTATTTCAATAAAGAATTAATTAAGTCTAAAGGTTTAGAATTAGTTAAAATAAAACAAGTTTTCAAAAATTATTTGATGACGCAAGAACAAGTAAAAAGAGTCTATACCGAAGAAGAGATTTTGGCTTCGACTGGAAATGATTATTATTTAAATTTCATAAATAAAGGTTATGATGTTTCACAAAACGGTGATTTGGTGGTCTTAGACAAGCCCGGATACATTGAATACGGACCGACAGGTTCTTCCCACGGAACACCTTATGCTTATGACACGCACGCTCCTTTGCTTTTTTATGGTTGGAAAATAAAACCCGGAGAAAGTTTTGATAAAAAAGAAATTACTCAAATAGCGCCAACACTAGCCCTTAAACTCAAAATTGAAATGCCAAACGGGACGGAAGGAAAGGTTTTGACGGAGATATTGGGGGAGAAATAATATTTTTAAAGCAAATTAATTTTAAGATTTGACAACTTTTAAAAAGTTGTCAAATCTACCACATTTACCTAAAAAAAATCCCATTTCATTTTTCATTGAAATGGGATTCTTTAATTATAAAAAAACTAAGTGTTGTTTATTTTACAAGCACTGCATCTTCAATAAGAATATCGTATTTATATCCTGAGCCTAAATCTTTATTTAAAACAACAGTACCTTTTAAAGTGACTATTTCATCCACTTTTACTTTTTCCAAAGTAGTAATTGTAATGTCATTGAATCCGTTAAGACTTGTTCCGTCTTGCAAGTGGATCCAGTTTTTATTCATAATCTCAGGCATAAATTTCACCACTTTACCAGTTAAAATAACCGTTTTTCCTGCTAATTTGTCTTTTGTTGAATACAAATCAAATATAGAAATTCCGCCTTTGGACAAAGTAATTCCTTTGGACAATTGAGTAGAAGATGCTACTTTTGGGAGCGTTTTAGCGGGTTCAACGGGCGCATTTGGGTCTGTCAATCCTTCAACGAAGAAAACGGAATCAAAAGTTCTTTTTAAATCTTTGCTTTCAAATTTCTTCATCTCCATACCTCCTTCGTAGGTGTATGTTTTTCCCACTTTGATATCGGTTTTCGGAACAGCAATCCAAAATTCTTTTGCACCTTCTGTTACCAAAAGATAGGTGTAAGCATTTGCATCTAAAACCTCTTTCACTGTAACTTTATGTGAATTCGTGTTTTCCTTAACGGCTTCGAGCGGCTTTGCAGTTTCGGACTTTTCATTGTTAGGTTTACATTGAACCAAGACCAACAGCGCTACTATACTCGCAACGCTCCAAATTACTATTTTTTTCATTTTTGTATTATTTATTTTTCGGAGTAAAAATAACTAAATTTTATTATAGAAGTGATTTAAACTTATTTTGATAATTAAAAAGGGTTGACGAAATTTGTGTTGCAAAACATAATCATTTCAAAATCAACCCTTATGTAC
>JAAFGY010000146.1 GCA_010365135.1 Flavobacterium sp. | reverse complement strand
TGCGGATAATCTCGAAGGTGTTGGCAACCGAAAAACCGATATGAGTTTAGGAGGAGGTTCGCTTTTAGATATTGGCGTTTATCCCTTGTTTTTATGTTATGTTGTACTAGGAATTCCTACTGAAATCTTGGCAAAATCAAATTTTCATCATACTGGCGCCGACCTGCAAACGTCTATGATTTTGCAGTACGAAAATGCACAAGCCATTTTGCATTCTAGTTTTGTATCCACTTCCAATATAAAAGCAACAATAAATGGTACCAAAGGAAGAATTAATTTAAACACGCTTTGGCATCAAACACAATCCTATACTTTAAATGTTGACAATCAGGAAGAAGAATTTCTATTGCCAACCAAAGGCAAAGGTTTTACCTATGAAATCGAGGAATGTCATCAATGTATTAACGAAAACAGAATTGAAAGTACGCTTTGGTCACACCAAAATAGTTTAGATCTTATTAAAATTGTCGATCAGGTCAGAAATCTAATAGGATTAGAATACCCTTCATGATTCAACTAAAGCAAAAATCTAATATTCTAAAATAATTTTCATTTTGAAAGGAAATTTAGATTAAATTTAGATTTTAATTTGCAACTATGTTAGTAAAAGTTTTTGGAAGTGCCGTTTTTGGTGTCGAAGCCACCACAATTACTGTTGAAGTAAATATTGATAAAGGAATTGGGTATCATTTAGTTGGTTTGCCAGACAATGCCATAAAAGAAAGCAGCTACCGAATTGCAGCCGCACTCAAAAATAATGGTTATGCAATGCCGGGCAAAAAAATCACTATCAATATGGCGCCAGCTGATTTGCGGAAAGAAGGTTCGGCTTATGATTTGACACTCGCCATCGGAATTCTGGTGGCTTCTTCCCAAATAAAAGGAGACAAAATTGACAAATATGTAATTATGGGCGAACTTTCGTTGGACGGAAGTTTACAACCTATTCGAGGAGCTTTGCCGATTGCGATAAAAGCGAAAGAAGAAGGTTTTAAAGGATTTTTTCTTCCCATCCAAAACGTGAAAGAAGCCGCAATTGTAACAGGACTGGATGTTTACGGTGTCGAAAATATTCAAGAAGTAATCGATTTTCTGGAAGACAAAGGAACTTTAGAACCCACAACTATCGATACTAGAGCGGAATTTTACAAAACTTTAGATTTTCCAGAGTTTGATTTTTCAGATGTGAAAGGGCAAGAAAGTATCAAACGTTGTATGGAAATTGCCGCAGCGGGTGGACATAATATTATTTTGATTGGGCCTCCAGGAGCTGGAAAAACAATGCTTGCCAAGCGTTTGCCCAGTATTTTACCACCAATGACTTTGCGAGAAGCCTTAGAAACTACCAAAATTCATAGTGTTGCTGGGAAATTGAAAGAAGTCGGTTTAATGAATCAGCGTCCGTTTCGTAGCCCGCATCACACCATTTCGAATGTTGCGCTGGTTGGAGGTGGAAGTTATCCACAACCGGGCGAAATTTCGATGGCGCACAATGGCGTTTTGTTTTTGGACGAATTGCCAGAATTTAAACGCGAAGTTCTCGAAGTGATGCGTCAACCGCTGGAAGATAGGGAAGTGACGATTTCGAGAGCCAAATTTACAGTGACTTATCCTTCGTCATTTATGTTGGTGGCGAGTATGAACCCAAGTCCAAGTGGTTTTTTTAATGATCCTGATTCGCCACAAACATCTTCACCACACGAAATGCAGCGCTATTTGAGTAAAATTTCAGGCCCTTTATTGGATAGAATCGACATTCATATTGAAGTGACGCCTGTTCCTTTCGAAAAATTATCCGAAGAACAAAAAGCGGAAAGCAGTGTCGAAATCCGGAAACGTGTTACCGCTGCGAGGGAAATCCAAACAGAACGCTTTGTGCAAATGGAAAATATTCATTACAATGCCCAAATGAATACCAAGCACATTCGAGAATATTGCGCGCTTGATGATGTGTCAAAACAATTATTAAAAACTGCCATGGAACGGCTGAATCTTTCGGCACGAGCTTACGATCGAATACTTAAAGTCTCCAGAACTATTGCCGATTTAGAAGCTTCGCCAAAAGTTATTTCCTCACACATTGCCGAAGCGATTCAGTATAGAAGTTTGGATCGTGATGGTTGGTTAGGATAGTTTCAGATTTCAGATTTCAGATTTCAGATTTCAGATTAAGAATGTTAAATATCTAGTCTGAAATCTAATTTTTATACAATCTGCCTTCTGCCTTCTGCAGTCTGCAATCTGCCTTCTGCTTTTTACTATTATCTATTAGAACGTCTATCACTATTTTGTTGTGGACGTCTCGGACCAAAGCTATTATTCCCACTTCTTGGTGCAGCACCAGCTGGTTTAGCTTTTGGAGTAGAATTGCGTTGCGGTCTTCCTTGTCCTTGCTTAATTGGCTCGGTCGATGCGTTGGGATCTGGCTCAAAACCTTTGATATTTTCTTTTGGTAATTTCAAACCCACCAATTTTTCTATATCGCGTAAAAAAACTGTTTCGTCTGGACTAAACAACGAAATGGCTTCTCCACTGGCACCAGCTCTTCCGGTTCTACCAATTCGGTGAACGTAATCTTCAGGGATATTGGGTAATTCAAAATTGATAACGTGCGGTAACAATGGAATATCCAAACCACGAGCAGCAATATCTGTAGCGACTAAAGCGGTCAGGCTTCCGTTTTTGAAACTGGCTAAAGCTTTGGTTCGTGCACCTTGGCCTTTGTTGCCATGAATAGCTGCTGCTTTAATGCCAGAGCTAATCATGCTTTCGGTCAATTTATTGGCACCTTGTTTAGTTCGGGTGAACACCAAAATCTGTTTCCAGTTGCCTTCCGTAATCAGTTTTATTATTAGTTCTGTTTTTTTCTCTTTGGCACACGGATATACTTTTTGAATAATAGCGTCAACCGTTGTATTTTCGGGTGTGGCTTCCACCTGAACTGGATGGTGTAAAATCCCCATTGCCAATTTCTTGATGTCCTTTGAAAATGTTGCCGAAAACATCAGGTTTTGTCTTTTGGATGGCAATACTTTCATAATGCGTTCAATATCACGTAAAAATCCCATATCTAGCATTCGATCCGCTTCATCTAGGACCAAAATCTCCACTTTAGAAAGTGATACTAAACCTTGATTTTGCAAATCGATTAATCGACCGGGAGTCGCGACTAAAATATCGATACCTTGACGCAATTGGGCAACTTGTGGATTTTGGTTTACGCCTCCAAATATTACGGTGCTGCGTAAATCTACAAATTCGCTGTATTCTTTTATATTCGCTAAGATTTGAGCTGCCAATTCTCGTGTTGGAGTTAGTATCAAGGCACGAATAGGCCTGTGACTCAAATGTTTTCCTAATGATAATATTTGTAATATGGGTAGCGTGAAACCAGCTGTTTTTCCTGTTCCTGTTTGTGCCGACGCCAATACGTCTTTGCCTTCTAAGATGGGTGGAATTGCTTTTTTTTGTATTGGAGAAGGGGTTGTGTATCCTTTTTTGCTGATGGCTTTTAATAAAGCATCCGATAAACCTAATGAGTTAAATGACATAAATGGTGTTTATGAAGTAAACACTATTTGGAGTACTTCTTTAATTTGGCGCAAAGGTACTGCTAATTTTATGGATGTGGTTTTCGAATGTGTGACTTTGTTAAAATACTTGGTTTTAATCTCGTCGTATACTAAAATAGCTTTGCAGATTATCGAATAAATCTTAGCAATCTGTTCGGGAAATCCTATATAATCACAATTTGTTATTGATCTTGTTTAGGTAATTTTTTTAACATATTTTTTAAAATTATTGAAGCACTTTTTCATACGCTCTTCTTGGGCTTCCTCGAAAATAAACTGTGCCACAGAATGTAAAACCAGATTTTTCAAAGATTTTCATCATTGCAAAATTATCGTGGTTGGTGTCTGCTTTTAAGCTTTTAATATTCATAGTGCGAGCGAAATATTCGATAAATTCAATGATTTTTTTGGATAAATTATTTCCTAAAAAATTTTCGGCTATAGCTACTCGATGAAAAACTACAAAATCGGAATTGGTGAGCCACTTTCCTTCAATTTTTTCATATTCAGGTTCGTCATTGATTAGAATGGCGCAATAACCAATCGTTTTTTCGTCTGCGGTCAAAACATAGCCATATCCTTTTTCAATATCCTTTTTTATAACTTCTGGATTGGGGTAACCATCTTGCCACTGGTTGCTGCCGTCCTTTTTTCTTCTAGTAATAGCGTGTTGCAAAATAGTCCAAATTTCAGGAATATCAGTGACATCCGCTTTTTTGAGGTTATAATTCATTATTAAAAAAGGTATTTAATTTTAGCTTTTGTTTTGTTCTAAGAATTCGGATATTTTAATAATTTTTGTTTTTTCGTATAGGCCAATATCCAACAAATCATTATCACCAGTTAGTAAATAATTTGCTTTTCCATCCTTAGCCAAAGCTAATAAAAAGTTGTCATTTGGGTCTCTACAAATTGCAACTTTACTTTTTACAGATATAAAATCGATGTACGGATCAAATGCAGTTAACATTTCTTCTAAAGCATTTTCGGAGAAATATTTTTGAAGTTTGGGTTTTGTAATTGTTGCTTGAATTTCATTTACTAATTCACTGCTAAATAAGATTCTAGTATTTTTGTTGAATAATATTGGTTCAAGTAAGTTGAGTTTTTTCGAAATGATAAAACTAATCCAAAGATTTGTGTCAATAACCAGACTAAGCGAATTATTTTTTGCCATATCTTTCAGCCCGAACTTCGGCAACAATATTTGCAATCTCATCTAAATTTGGAGCAGTATTGGCATTTTTTCGCATCTTTTTTAGATAGGACTGTAGTTTAGAAATAGGCTCATCAATGACTTTGATATAATTCAAGTTTTGCATTTCTTGGATGAGTTTCAAAGCTTTTGGATTTAATATTTCAATTTTTAATGCTTCCATAATATCAAAGTTAAGAAAATGGTTTCTATTGAACAAGGTATTCAGGGAAATTAAAATTAGGCTATGAATATTCTTTGAGAATGTTTAAGTTGTTTCAAAAAATTGATTTTTTTCCTAATTAAGCTCAGCAAAAGTATCACCCTTATTAATATCACCCGATTTAAAACCGCGATTGAACCAATACATTCTTTGTTCGGAAGTTCCGTGAGTAAAGGAATCTGGAACCACTTGTCCTTGCATTTTTTTCTGAATAGCATCGTCACCAACAGCATTTGCGGCACTTAACGCTTCTTCGATATCGCCCGTTTCTAGCATGGCATTTTGTTTTTCGTTGTAATGTGTCCAAAGTCCTGCATAGAAATCGGCTTGTAATTCTAGCGCTACAGATAATTTATTGGCTTCGGCCTCGCTTTTGCCTTCTTGGGCTTGGCGCATTTTTTCGGAAGTTCCCAACAAAGTTTGAATGTGATGACCAAATTCGTGTGCCAAAACATAAGCCACAGCAAAATCGCCGCCTTCGGCACCAAATTTTGTCCTCAACTCTTCAAAAAAAGCCATATCCATATAAATTTTTTTGTCTCCAGGACAATAAAAAGGACCAGAGGCAGAACTCGCGCCACCACAAGCTGTTTGCACTTGACCACTAAATAAAACTAACTTTGGTGCTTCAAAAGTCAGATTATTTTCTTGAAATATTTTTGTCCAAACATCTTCGTTATCGGCCAAAAGCGTTTCTACAAATTCACCTTCCTTTACTTCCTCAGGAGTTAAAGCTCTTGACTCCGTTTGTGCCGCTTGTTGTCCTTGTGTTTGTTGAAGAATATTGCCAATCATTTGGCCATTTTCGCCACCAAAAACATTTAATAACAAGACAATAATTCCTATTACTCCTCCGCCAAGTACTGCTTTTCCGCCGCCTGACATTCCTCTTCGATCGTCGACATTATCACTTTGTCTTCTGCCTATCCATTTCATAAGTGTAAATTTTAATTATTAGTAGAATATGTAACGCCTTTTTATTTATTGTAGTTTGTTTTAACAAATTTATTTTTGATACTGAATTTTAAATTTCTTTATTGGCTGTTTTCTGCACTTCAGTCTCATCATCAATTCCAATTATAGATTTGTAAATTACATAATTCATTGAATATATAAATGGCCAAGTGAAAAATATTCCAATACAAAGGCCAAAAATCCCTAGAGCAGCTCCGATTCCGGCTACAATTGTTAATCCTAAAAGGACTAAAGGTTGTTTCGAAACGATTATAATACTCGATTTTATAGCATCAATGGCACTCAATTTTCCAAAAACAATTAACGGAATTGCCAAAAAGGTCAGAAAGGAAAGTAGCAAAGTGGTTAGCGTTCCAGCAAAACCAAATCCTGAATATTCCAGTAGCATGGCAAGTCCAGTGCCAAAGATTGAAATACTAAATACTGCCATTATAATATTTAAAAAATAGGGCGATTTATAATAGGAAAACATGGTTGCAACATGAAATTCTTCCCCTTTTTCACCACAATCGGCCATTTTTAGAAAGCCAGCCAGAAAAGGATTTGCTATTGCCGAAAACACTATTAATCCAGCGTTAAGTGGTAAAGCAACTTCTAAAGGCATTACTTTTAAGGTTGATAATTGTTTCATTTTGTTGCCAAATTCTTCTAAATGTTCTATTCCAATATAGGAAACAAGTCCAGTCAGCATTACAATTGAACTTAATATAGAAAAAACTAAAAGCATAAGTCCTGCATACAGTGCTATTTTTTTATAATTTTCGAATGCACTTTCGAAAACCGTACCAAAATCAAGTTGGTATCCATTGGTTTTTATTTCTTCTATTCGCTCGTTTTTGGGCTTGGTGTTCAGCATTTTTTTGGGTTTAATTGGTTAATTTATTTTGGGCTACAGCCATTTTAATAATTTTTTGATGGTTCCTAATTTATCTTTGTAAGGCGCATAACGCATAGGTAAATCTAGGAAATTTGATTTTTTTACAATGCCTTTTTTATGCGAAAAAGTATCAAAACTCAAACTTCCGTGATAAGCGCCATTTCCGCTGTGGCCCACTCCTCCAAAGGGCAATCTGTTATTCGAGAAATGCACCATCGTATCATTGACACAGCCACCGCCAAACGAATAATTTTGAATCATTTTCTTTGAAAAAATCCGATTTTCTGAAAAGATATATAATGCCAAAGGTTTTTCATATTTTGCCATTACAACACCAATTTCGGCTTCCTTTTCATAGGTAAGAATGGGTAAAATTGGGCCAAATATTTCGTCCTTCATAAGGTCACTTTCTAATGAAGTTTCCTCAATGAGAGTGGGAGCTATATAACAATGGTTGATGTCGGTTTGCCCGCCAAAAATTACTTTTTCAGGCTCAATTTTACTGATTAATCGTTGGCAATTTTTTGTATTTATTATCCTTGCAAAATCAGGAGATTCAATCGGGTTTTCGCCATACGCGTTGGTAATTTCTTCTTTTACAAAGTCGATAAAATGAGTTTTCATATCCTTTTGAATCAGAATATAGTCGGGCGCAATGCAAGTTTGCCCCGCATTTATAAATTTCCCCCAAACAATTCTTTTGGCTGCCAGTTTCAGATTAGCCGTTTCGTCAATGATGCAAGGATTTTTTCCGCCAAGTTCGAGAGTCACGGGTGTTAGGTTTTCTGCTGCGGCTTTTGCCACAATTTTGCCTACAGCAACACTTCCTGTAAAAAAGATGTAATCCCAGCGTTCCAAAAGCAATTTTTGTGCGACTTCAACTCCTCCTTCAATAACATTTACTTCATTTTCCTGGAAGACTTGCGCTATAATTTTAGCAATAATTTCGGAAGTTTTTGGGGTCAGTTCGGAAGGTTTTAACACCACCTGATTTCCTGCGGCAAAAGCGGATATTAATGGACAAAGTGCCAACTGAAAAGGATAATTCCATGGGGCAATAATCAAAACTTTGCCGTACGGTTCTTTGTAAATGTAATCTTTAGAAGGAAAATTTAATAGAGACGGAAAAACTCTTCTGGGTCGTGCCCAACTACTTAAATTCTTGATAGTTTCTTTTAATTCTGAAATTACATAGCTGGTTTCGGTGAGAACAGCTTCAAAAGCTGGCTTTTTAAAATCGAAGTGCAATGCCTCGATGATTTCGTTTTCGTGAATGATTATTGCATTCAGTAACTTTGTCAGGGCTTCTTTTCTGAAAGTAATGTTGGTTTTGTATTCCATAATTTAAAACTTAAATTAAGTTCTAAAGATACATTTTTTTCAAATTAAATGGCATTCCAAATTGCATCATTTGGAACTGGAGCAATAATGGTTAAATTATCTTTGGAAACGGGATGAACAAAAACTAGTTTTCGAGCATGAAGATGAATGCCGCCATCAGGATTGCTGCGGTCGAATCCGTATTTCAAATCCCCTTTTATAGGAGAACCAATAGCTGAAAGTTGTGCGCGAATTTGATGATGACGTCCAGTATGAAGATTGATTTCTAAAGCAAAATAATTGTTCAATTCTTTGATGATTTTGTAATCTAAACTTGCTAATTTACTTTCAGGAACTTCTTTTATATGTGCTTTTGAAGTATTGTTTTTCTCGTTTCTTTTGAGAAAATGAACGAGCTTATCTTCCGATTTTTCTGGCTTATTTTTCACGATTGCCCAATAGGTTTTTTGGGTTGCACGATTGCTGAATAATTCGTTCATTCGCGTTAAAGCCTTGCTAGTTCTAGCAAAAATAACGATTCCAGTTGTTGGACGGTCTAAACGATGTACTACTCCCAAAAAAACTTCGCCTGGTTTATTGTATTTGTCTTTAATGTATTCTTTAACAACATCCGAGAGTGGTTTATCGCCCGTTTTATCGCCTTGCACAATATCGCCTACACGTTTGTTCACCACAATAATATGGTTGTCTTCGTGCAAGATTTGGAGGTTATTTTTGTCGGATAGTATTTTCATCAACTAGTTAGGCTTCGTTATTTAGTAGTGTAAATGGAAGTTTTTTGAGTGCTTTGTACTAGTCTCAATTGGGCTACTAGTTCTTTCGGTATTTCTGATTCATTCTTTTTGTATGTAACTAAAAAGAGTTGTTTCTTTAATTTTAACACCGAATCTAGTTCTTTTTCATCTTTTACAACTTGTGCTTTTCCTCTCGAATAAAATTGCCCTGAGTAGTTTTTGTTTTTCCAATAATACAAAGGCATGCCACTGTTTACTGTGATTATTTTTTGATCTTCAATTAAATATTTATCAGAATTGAAATAATTAGTAGTGTTTTTGAAAGCAAATGAACCAATAAAAGCAATAAAAACCAGCGTTGGAAATATCAATGCCACCCTAATTAATGTTTTTTTATTAGTAAAATCTTTCCACCAATATACCATTAAAAACATAATGGGAATTGTTACTGGCAAAATGTAGGTATGAAGAATATTTCT
>JAAFGY010000145.1 GCA_010365135.1 Flavobacterium sp. | reverse complement strand
GACACAATCTTTAATAATTTAATCAAAAGAATGGTCAAAGCTGATAATATTACACATCAAAAAATGATATGTAATTAGATGCAGACCTCAAAAGGATTTTAATAATAAACCCAATAAATCCATAACGTCTATAGTGGATTTTTTGTTGGATTACTTTTGTTTTAGAAAGCGCGTACCATCTTCTCTTTAATCTCCTCCAAACAAAGGTTATTGATGCTTCCTTCGTGAGTGTGTTTGGTTTCTTTTGGGGATTTAAAAGTACCGTTTTCTAGTTGTTCAGCCACAGCTTTGTAGGCATCTCTAAACGGCATTCCTGCTACCACCATTTCGTTTAAAGTATCTACAGTAAACAAATAATCGTATTTTTTATCGGCCAAAATATTGTCTTTTACTTTGATGTCTTTGATAGAGAAAATCGCAATGTCCAAACAGGCTTTCAGGTTTTGAATGGCTGGAAACAAACCTTCTTTCAACAATTGAAAATCTCTGTGGTAACCGCTAGGTAAATTATTGGTAATTAAAGTAATTTCATAAGGCAAGGCTTGAATCTTGTTGCATTTTCCGCGAATCAATTCAAAAACATCAGGGTTTTTCTTGTGTGGCATAATGCTGGAACCTGTCGTTAAATGTGCAGGTAAACCAATGAAATCAAAATTCTGACTCATATACAAACAAACGTCCATCGAAAATTTAGCCAAAGTTGCAGCAACACTGCTCATCGCAAAAGCAACTGTTTTCTCTGATTTTCCACGGCTCATTTGTGCCGCAACCGAATTGTATTTCAAGGTTTCAAAACCCAATTCTTGGGTAGTAAAAGTTCGGTTGATGGGGAAGGAGCTTCCGTAACCTGCAGCCGAACCCAATGGATTTTGATCTACGATTTTCAACGCAGCATTCAACATCGTAATATCGTCAATCAAGGTTTCGGCATAAGCGGAAAACCACATCCCGAAAGAAGAAGGCATCGCAATTTGCAAATGCGTATAACCCGGTAATAAAACATTTTGATGTTTTTCTGCCGATTCCATCATTAAATCAAAAAGCATTTTTACTTGCTCTTTAAATGCAGTAACAACATCTTTAAGGTATAAATTAACGTCAACCAAAACTTGGTCATTACGAGAACGAGCCGTGTGGATTTTCTTTCCAGCATCGCCTAATTTTTCCGTCAGCATATACTCAATTTTTGAGTGTACATCTTCAAAACTGTCTTCAATTTCGAACTCGCCTTTTTCGGCATCGATGATAATGTCTTCCAAAGCCAAAACTAATGAATCGGTTTCTTCTTCTGTTAAAAGTCCGATTTGGCACAACATTTTGGCGTGTGCAATGGAGCCTAAAGCATCGTATTTGGCCAAAACCAAATCCAGTTCACGGTCATTTCCAACGGTGAAATGTTCTATTTGTTTATCTGTTGGTATTCCTTTTTCCCAAAGTTTCATATTTCTATTTTTTACAACCCTAACAGGGTTTTAAACCCTGTTAGGGTTTATCGTTGCTAATTAATTTCCGAAAAAATCCGTCAATATTTTGATGTACAATTGAATTCCTTCTTCTATTTCGTTGATGAATATAAATTCGTCTGCCGAATGGGATCGCAGGCTTTCTCCTGGTCCCAATTTCAAAGATTTGCAATATAAAACCGATTGATCCGAAAGGGTAGGCGAGCCATAAGTAGTTCTTCCCAAAGCGATTCCTGCTTTTACCAATCCGTGATTTACTGGGATTGATGATGCATTTAAGTGCATCGATCGGGGCTTAACTTCGGCAGTGACATTGGCTCTTACGGTTTCCAAAATTTCGGTATTGTTGTAGCAATCATTCACTCGAATATCCACAACCAAATGACATTCGGCAGGAACTACATTGTGTTGTTTTCCAGCAGTTACTTGGGTTACGGTCATTTTTACTGGTCCTAAAACTTCTGATATTTTTTTGAACTGAAAAGTTTTGAACCATTCGATCACAGGTATTGCATTGTAAATTGGATTGTCGGGATTGTTGTGAGCGGCGTGACTTGCGGTTCCTTTTACGATAACATCCAGAACCAATAATCCTTTTTCGGCTACCGCCAATTGCATCAAAGTAGGTTCACCAATGATGGCACATTCCAATTCGGGCAAATGCTTCAAAACACTGTTCAAGCCGTTTTTCCCACTGCTTTCTTCTTCAGCAGATGCTACCATCACAATGTTATATGGCAGATTTTCATTGGCATAAAAATAAGTGAAAGTTGTAATTAGAGAAACCAAACAACCGCCAGCATCATTGCTCCCTAAACCAAATAATTTTCCGTCTTCGACAATTGCCTCAAAAGGATTTTTGGTGTAACCTTGGTTGGGTCTCACTGTATCGTGGTGCGAATTGAGTAAAAGTGTAGGTTTGGATTTGTCAAAATGTTGATTGTAAGCCCAAATGTTATTATTTTCCCGCTCGAAAGGGATGTTATTTTGGGTAAACCAATTTTCGATTAAAAGCACCGTTTGATCTTCTTCACTTGAAAAGGAAGGAGTTTGTATCAGCGATTTCAATAACGCAATGGCTTCTTGTATAAGAGTTTCTATGTTTTTCATATTTATTCTGAGACCTGTCAGGTTTTAAAACCTGACAGTTCTGTTAGCATTTATAATTCGATAGTCGTGCAAATTGAATTGTCGTTTTTCAACATTCGATGGTGACCAATTCGTATTTTTTGAACACCTTTAGACAAGCTATTGAAACAGTTGTCTAATTTTGGAATCATTCCAGAATGAATTGCACCTGCTGCTTTTAATTTCGCGTACAGTTCTGAATTTATTTGCTGTATTACCGAATTTTCATCATCAACATCCGTTAGAACTCCCGCTTTTTCGAAGCAATAATTCAAGGTTACTTCAAAAACTTCTGAAGCTGCAATGGCTAATTCACTAGCGATAGTATCTGCATTAGTATTCAATAATTGTCCATTTTTGTCGTGGGTTATGGCACAAAAAACAGGAACAATTCCGTTAGAAATTAATGTTTCCAACAAAGGCGTATTCACTTTTTGTACATCGCCTACAAATCCGTAATCAATGATGGGATGGTTTCTTTTGGTGGATTGAATTAAATTTCCATCGGCACCAGAAAACCCCATTGCATTGGTATTTTTGGCTTGCAATTGAGCCACCACATTTTTGTTGATTTCCCCAGCATAAATCATCACAACCACATCCAGCATTGGTTGATCGGTAATGCGTCGCCCTTCAATCATTTGGGGAACCAGACCAATACTGTGTGCCATTTTGGTTGCCGATTTTCCGCCACCGTGAACGAGAATTTTGTGCCCTTCAATCTTAGAAAAATCTTCCAAAAATTGGGACAATTCCGTTGGATTATCAATGATGTTTCCACCAATTTTTATGATTGATAAGGGTTTCTTATTTGACATTTTCCAATATTTTTTGCAATACTAATTGGGCTGAATAGGTTCTATTATTGGCTTGTTCAATTACAATTGAATTTAGGCTGTCAATCACTTCATCGGCCACAATTACATTTCTTCTTACTGGCAAACAGTGCATAAATTTAGCATGGTTGGTCAAAGCCATTTTTTCGGCAGTAACAGTCCAGTTTGGGTCGGAATTCGTGATTTTTCCGTATTCGTTGTAGTTGCTCCAATTTTTGGCATAGATAAAATCGGCATTTTCAAAAGCCTTGTTTTGATCGTGCTCAATTATGGAATCTTTGGTAATTTCAGGATTCAGTTCATAGCCTTCGGGGTGCGTGATCACAAAATCCATATTTTCCTGCTTTTGCATCATTTCCACAAAAGAATTCGGAACAGCCTGAGGCAAAGCTCTTGGATGCGGCGCCCAAGTCAAAACTACTTTTGCTCTGTGTGGCGTTTTATGTTCAGCCATTGTAATCGCATCCGCAAGAGATTGCATCGGATGTCCTGTCGCACTTTCCATATTTACAATTGGAACGGTGGCGTGTTTCAAGAAACCAGAAATTACGGTTTCGGCATTGTCCTTTTCTTTGTCCACCAAGCCTGCAAAAGCTCGAATGGCAATAATATCTGCGTATTGAGAAACCACAGCTGCCGCTTCTTTGATATGTTCAGAAGCACCTTGATCCATAATCGCTCCATCTTCATACTCCAATGTCCAGCCTTCGCTGCCAAAGTTCATCACCATCACATTCATTCCTAAATTGATGGCTGCTTTTTGGGTACTCAAACGCGTTCTCAAACTGGAGTTAAAAAACAACATTACTAGTGTTTTGTTCTTCCCTAGTTTTTTATTTTTAAGCGGATTTTTTTTGATTTTCAACGCTTGTTTCACCCATTTGTCGAGTGAATCTATGTTTTGTATGGATATAAAGTTCATTGTTTTTGTTGTTTATCGGTTAATGGTTTAATTGGTTAATCGAATAATTGATTAAGCAATTAAACATTTCTATACGATTTTCGTAAACGCAATTTCATTTTTTAAAGCTTTCACCATAAAGTTATCTTCTAGACCATTGACAATCCAGGTTTCGATGTTTGCTTCTTTTGCAATAGCCGCTGCTTCAATTTTAGATTGCATTCCGCCAGTTCCGTGAGACGATTTTGAATCGCCAATTTCTTTTTGCAAAACCGATAAATCGGTCACTAATTTGATAGTTTCAGGAAATTCATCTTTGAAAGAAGCTTTGGTATAAATTCCGTTGGTATTGGTTGCAATAATCAGAATATCAACATTCAACAAAACGGCTGTCAATGCGGCCAATTTATCATTGTCACCAAACTTAATTTCGTCCGTGGCAACGGTATCATTTTCATTGATAATCGGAATATAACTGTTTTTGACCAAAACATTTATCGTGTTAACGATATTGACTTTAGTTTGTTTTTTTTCAAAATCAGAATAGGATAGCAAACATTGTGAAGTATGCAAACCCAAATCGCTAAAATTTTCGTGGTAAATCCGCATCAAATGGGGCTGACCAATAGACGCTAAAGCTTGTTTCACAAAAACATCTTTATCGTGATTGTCTAATTTTACAAACTGTTTTGCCGCCGCAATCGCACCCGAACTTACAATTATAAACTCGTAATCGTCTTGCAAAGCGGCAATCTGCATTCCAATGTCCTCAATCTTTCCTCTCGAAATGTGATTGGTTTCTTTGGTGAGCGTGTTGCTACCTAATTTTAATAAAATTCTTTTTTTTGTCATTTTTTTAGATTTAAAGATTTAAAGATTTAAGAATTTAAAAATTTGGGTATCTCCTAATTTCAATCTTTCAATCTTTTAATCTTTCAATTTTTAAATCTTTATCGAATCTGTCCTTCTCCGTAAACATACCATTTATTGGTCACTAAATGTTGCAAACCAATTGGTCCCCGTTGATGCAACTTATCGGTGCTTATCGCCAATTCTCCTCCCAAACCAAATTGTCCACCATCGGTAAATCGAGTGGAAGCGTTTTGATAAACCGCTGCACAATCTACTTGTTCCATAAATTCCTGTGCTATGGCATCATTGGTTGTAATGATGGAAGCCGAATGTCCACCACAATATTTATTTATTTTAGCAATCGCTTCTTCATCAGAATTTACGATTCCAATAACAATTTTATAATTCAAAAACTCTTCGTACCAAATGGCATCATTTTCAATTGTAGGCACTTGAGTGGCATTTGCGAAAGCAGTATCACCTAAAATTTCAACATTAAATTTTTGCAATTCAGTTACCAATTGTTTCGCAAAATCTTCCCAATTAGGAAGTTTTGTGTCAATCAAAACTTTATCCAAAGCATTGCAAACGCCTATGTTAGTGGTTTTTCCGTTGATGATGATATCTAGCGCTTTTTTTAAATCGGCTTCTTGGTTTACATAAACAAAATTGTTGCCACGACCGCTAACAATTACCGGACAAGTAGCGTGTTTCTTGGTAAAAGCAATCAATTGTTCACCACCGCGAGGAACGATTAAATCGACTTTTTGAGTTGGATTTTCCAGAAAAGCTTGTGTTTGAACTCGATCGTAATTCAAATATTCCACCCAATTGGTCGAAACTTCATTTTCTTTCAATGCTTGGTGCCAAAGCGAAACAATTTTCAAATTCGACAATAAAGATTCTTTTCCGCCTTTCAGCAAAATCTTGTTTCCCGATTTGAATGCAATTCCACCAGCTTCAACCGTTACGTCAGGTCTGGATTCGTAAATAATCATTATGGTTCCAAAAGCAGCCGTTTTATTGATGATTTTTAAACCGTTTTCGTGTACAAAATTAAATCGTTCGACACCCACAGGATCTTCTTGGCTTGACAATTGTTGCATCGACAAAATCATCCCGTCGATTTTGGCATCATTCACCAACAAACGTTTTTCCATAGCCAAATCATCTCCAGAATAATTGCTTAAATCCTGTTGATTAATACTTTTTAGATTGGCTCTTTCTTGTTCCAGAAGTACTGCCATTCGGCTTAAAACGGCATTTCTTTTTGCTATGGATAATAATGTGTTCATCTTTTTGTTATTTAATTTTGGGCGTGTCCCTATCGGGTCGGGCTATTCGTTCCCGCTTTTTTATAATTAGCGAAAAAAACGCTAATTATAAAAAGAGCTCCACTGCTATCCCTCACGCAGTCCTAAATATTATTTTAATTCAGCCAACGAATCTTGCAATGCTACAATGAAAGTATCAATGGCATCAGTAGTAATCGTTAATGGAGGAAGAATTCTCAATAGATTTTTATTGTTGGCTCCACCTGTAAAAATATGTTTTTCAATTATCATTTTCTTTCTCAAAGCACTCACATCAAAGTCAAATTCAACGCCCAACATCAATCCTCTTCCTTTTACTTTGATAATTTCTGGAACAACTTTGATGGCTTCAAAAAAGTATTCAGATACTTTATTGGTATTGGCGATTAGATTTTGTTTTTCTATCACATCCAAAACCGCAATACCTGCAGCACAAGCCAAATGACTTCCCCCAAAAGTAGTTCCCAATAAACCGTAACTGGCTTTGAATTTAGGAGAAATTAAAACGCCTCCAATTGGGAAACCGTTCCCCATTCCTTTGGCAGTTGTTACAATATCGGGATTGATTCCGTGGTGTTGGTGAGCGAAAAATTTCCCGCTTCTTCCATAACCAGATTGTACTTCGTCTAAAATTAAAACCACTTCGTTGGCGTTACAAACTTTTTCCAAAGCTTGAAAAAACTCGGTTGTTCCCTGATCCAAACCACCAACTCCTTGAATAGGTTCAATGATTACGGCGCAAACATCTCCTTTTTTTAATTCTGCTTCCACCAAATCAACTTGGTTCAAAGGCAAAAAAGTAACGACTTGTTGTGCATTGATTGGAGCAACAATTTTTTTGTTATCTGTAACCGCAACAGCTGCCGAAGTTCTTCCGTGAAACGAATTGTCAAAAGCGATTACTCTTGATTTATTGGTGTGAAAAGAAGCTACTTTCAAAGCATTTTCATTGGCTTCAGCACCCGAACTGCAAAGGAATAAACTAAAATCAGTTAAACCAGAAGCTTTGCCTAATTTTTCTGCCAATTCTACTTGCAATGGGTTTTGAATAGCATTTGAGTAAAAACTCAAATTATCCAATTGTTCTTTTACTTTCGCAACATAATAAGGTTGCGTATGTCCAATAGAAATTACTCCGTGACCAGAGTATAAATCTAAATATTCAATTCCTTTATCGTCTGTAATGGTGCAGTCTAATGCTTTTACAGGAGTGATTGGGTATAAAGGATAAACGTCAAATAAGTTCATTTTGTCTATATTTAATGATTTAAAAATTGAAAGATTTAAAGATTCTAGCTGTGTCAAGAATTTTTATATCATTAAATCCTTCAATCTTTTAATTGTTTTTAAAATCCACACGGTTTCAAATGCAATCCTGTAGTTTCTTCCAATTCAAACATCAAATTCATATTTTGAACGGCTTGTCCTGAGGCGCCTTTGAGTAAATTATCAATGACAGAAGTGATCAAAAGCCGGTTTCCTTTTTTCATTAAACTAACAATACATTTGTTCGTTTGTACCACTTGCTTCATATTGATGTTGGTAGTTGTAACGGTAACAAACGGTTGGTCTTTATAAAAAGCTTCGTATTTGGCAACCAAATTTTCTAAACTTTCTTCTGATTTTGTATAAAGTGTAGCAAAAATTCCTCTTGGAAAATCACCTCTGTTTGGAACAAAAATCAACTCATCTGAATAAGATGCTTGCAATTGATTGATGCTTTGATTGATTTCTCCCAAATGTTGGTGTTCAAAAGCTTTATAATGTGAAAAATTATTGTTTCTCCAACTGAAATGTGAGGTTGATGATAATCCAACTCCTGCACCTGTGCTTCCTGTTGTGGCGTTGATGTGAACATCTTCGCTTAATAATCCATCGGCTGCTAATGGCAATAAAGCCAATTGAATTGCTGTAGCAAAACAACCCGGATTCGCAATATATTGAGCGGTTTTTATATCGTTTTTATTCAATTCAGGCAAACCGTAAACAAAAGATTTTCCGTTGAAATTCTTGTCTTTTGTCAATCTGAAATCATTTCCTAAATCGATAATTTTGGTTGTATCTGAAAATTTATTTTTTTCCAAAAATGAAATCGATTTTCCGTGTCCTAAACACAAGAAAAGTACATCGACATTCGGATTTAAGGTATCGGTAAAGTTCATTTCGATATCGCCCAGCAAATCGTGGTGCGCAATCGACAATGGTTTTCCCGCATTGGTTGTACTGTAAACAAAATCCAATTTAGCATTTGGGTGAAACATTAGAATTCTAATTAATTCACCAGCAGTATAACCTGAACCTCCAATTATTCCAATAGTAATCATAATATTTTTTTTAGTTTAAAGTCATAAAGTCCAAAGTCGAAAAGTTTGCTAAAGGCTACTAATAACTCTTTCGACTTTATGACATTCGACTTTCAGACTTATTTACTCGTAAGTTTCATTGTTTACCGATGAAAATATGTTCTGTGCATTACCTAAAATCTTGATAAATCCTTTCGCATCGTCTGAGGTCCAAGCGTTGTTCATTTCTCCATATTGTCCAAAACCAGTATTCATCAAATCATTTTTGGATTCGATTCCGTCCAATGAAAAATGGTAAGGTTTCAAAGAAACGGTTACTGTTCCGTTTACGGTTTTTTGAGTGTCTTCTAGGAAAGTTTCGATGTTTCTCATTACAGGATCTAGAAACTGACCTTCGTGAAACAACATTCCGTACCAGTTTCCTAGTTGTTCTTTCCAATATTGTTGCCATTTTCCAAGCGTGTGTTTCTCCAATAAATGGTGCGCTTTGATGATGATTAAAGGAGCAGCAGCTTCAAAACCAACTCTTCCTTTGATTCCAATAATGGTATCTCCAACGTGTATATCTCTACCAATGGCATAGGCATTCGCTAATTTTTCTAAAACCACAATGTTGTTCGAAGGTTTGTCTTTTTGACCATTTACGGCAACTAATTCTCCTTTCAAAAATTCTAAAGTTACTTTCTCTTCACCTTCTTTTGTTAATTGAGATGGATACGCCTCACTTGGTAATGGTTTGCTCGAAGTTAAGGTTTCTTTTCCTCCAATACTTGTTCCCCAAAGCCCTTTGTTGATCGAATATTGTGCTTTTTCCCAAGAATAATGCACGCCATTTTTGGCTAAATAATCAACTTCTTCCTGA
>JAAFGY010000144.1 GCA_010365135.1 Flavobacterium sp. | reverse complement strand
GCTATAAAAGCCCTGGTAAATTTGAAGAAACCCGATTTGAAAAAATTCACAATGAAATTTTCAATAATTCGGTGGAAGCTTCTAAAATTGTTGCACAAGAAATCGCACAATTAATCAAATCAAAACAAGCAACGAATAAGACTTGCGTTTTGGGTTTGGCTACAGGTTCATCACCAATTAAAGTGTATGAAGAATTGGTTCGAATGCACAAAGAAGAAGGGCTTAGTTTTAACAATGTCATTACTTTTAATTTGGATGAATATTATCCAATGACGAAGGAAAATAATCAAAGCTATTTTCATTTTATGCATCAGCATCTTTTCAATTTCATTGACATCAATCCAGAAAATATCAATATTCCTGATGGTACCATAGCTTTTGAGGATTTGAATCAATATTGTACTAACTATGAAATGAAAATTAAAAATGCCGGTGGACTTGATTTTCAATTATTGGGAATTGGTCGAACTGGTCACGTAGGTTTCAACGAGCCTGGTTCCCACATCAATTCGGGAACCCGAATTATTACATTGGACCATATAACAAGAGTTGATGCATCCTCGGATTTTAACGGAACTGACAACGTTCCTAAAAGAGCTATTACAATGGGGGTTTCAACAATCCTTCAATCCAAAAGAATCGTGTTGATGGCTTGGGGCCAAAACAAAGCCGATGTCATCAAAAGAACGATTCAAGGAGATATAAGTTCCGAAATTCCTGCAACATTTTTGCAAAATCACAACAATACGACTTTCGTTTTAGACCAAGCAGCAGCCTCAGAATTGACTAGATTTAAAACTCCATGGTTGGTTGGCGAATGTGTTTGGACGAAGGAATTGAAAAGCAAAGCTATTGTTTGGCTTTGCCAAAAAACAAATCAGGCGATATTAAAATTGACCGACAGAGATTACAACAATAACGGAATGTCTGATCTACTAGCTTCGGGTGGTTCGGCTTATGATTTAAATATAAATATGTTCAATGTCTTGCAGCATACCATAACAGGTTGGCCGGGCGGAAAACCGGACACGGACGACAGCCATAGACCCGAAAGAGCAAATCCTGCCAAAAAAAGAGTAATCCTTTTTAGCCCACATCCGGATGACGACGTGATTTCAATGGGAGGAACTTTTTCTAAATTAATAAAACAAGGTCATGACGTACATGTTGTTTACCAAACTTCAGGAAATATTGCGGTAACAGATGATGAAGCACTGAAGTTTGCCGAAGTTTGCAATGATTTTGTTAGCGATGAAAATTGCAAAATTAATTTTCAAGCCACAATAGATTTTTTGAACAATAAATCCGAGAATCAAATTGACTCATTGGAAGTTCGACAACTAAAAGGACTTATCAGACGAAGAGAATCATATGCAGCCGTTAGATACATTGGATTGAAAGATGAAAATATCCATTTCTTGGACTTGCCTTTTTATGAAACGGGTCAAGTAAAGAAAAATCCAATTGGTGAAGAAGACATCAATATTGTCACTGCTATTATTGCAAAAATAAAACCACATCAAATTTTTGCTGCAGGCGACCTTGCGGATCCTCATGGCACTCATGAAGTTTGTCTAAATGCCATTTTTGCCGCATTGAAAAAACTAAAGTCAAAACCTTATATGAATAATTGTTGGTTGTGGTTATACAGAGGCGCTTGGCACGAATGGGATCTTCATGAAATTGATATGGCAGTTCCCTTGAGTCCAGACGAAGTAACGATAAAAAGACATGCCATTTTGTATCATCAATCGCAAAAGGACAGGGTGATGTTTCAAGGAAATGATTCTAGAGAATTTTGGGTAAGAGCCGAAGATCGTAATAAAAATACGGCAAAATTGTATGATGATTTAGGTCTTGCCGAGTATGAAGCCATAGAAGCCTTTAAACGTTTTGATTATTAATTGAAATATTAATTCTAGTCCATTGGGAATAAATAAATTATGGCTTTTTAATTTGGTCTAATATGAATTACTTATATCTGCAAAATCCACACAGTCAGGTGTTTGTTGTTTAGTAATTTTCAAATAATATATGTCTTTTACTACTTATTTTGGAATATCTAACGAATGAAAACGCCTGTAACAGGACCCACTCTATGAAGTTTTATATCCATAAAACCAATCATTTTGCGAGGCACAAATCCTTTTGATGGAGCAGTTTCAAATTTATCTTTACAGATTTTAACGCTGTTGTGAGGAGAAATTTGAATATTTCTAATGGCATACTATCTACTAGGAAGTAGTTTTCAAAATCAAGAAAAGATTATTTTCCTCTATATAAAAATGCTCATATTTTGATTTAAAATTTCGACTATAATTTATCATTTAAAGATCAAAAATTAATGTAAATTGCACAAAATAAATCAATTGAAAATTGAAACACGTTTAATAAAATTTATAGCTCGGCAAGCCCAGTAAAAGGGTTGGGAATAAAATTTCCATAAACTAATAACTCTAAGAACTATCTAATAACTGATAACTCATAACTGATAACTCATAACTGATAACTCATAACTGATAACTCATAACTGATAACTGATAACTCATAACTAATAACTCATAACTGATAACTCATAACTGATAACTCCTAACTTACAACTCATAATCCAAACATGCTTTTAACCGCTTTTTTCTTCGGTCTAATCAGTAGTTTTCATTGCATCGGAATGTGTGGTCCCATTGCTATGATGTTGCCTGTGGACAGGAACAATCAAGCTAAAAAAGTAGTACAAATTATAACCTACCATGTTGGAAGATTATCTGCTTATGCAGCAATCGGATTAGTTTTTGGTTTGTTGGGAAAAGGACTATTTCTTGCGGGAATCCAACAAAAATTATCAATATTTATTGGTGTTGCAATGATTATCGTCATTTTAATTCCTGATAAAGTATTTGCCACATACAATTTTTCGAAACCGGTTTTCAAATTGATTTCCAAAATCAAAACCACTTTAGGAAGTCAGTTTAAAAACAAGAGTTACAAATCACTATTTACGATTGGTTTATTGAATGGGTTTTTGCCCTGCGGAATGGTTTATGTTGCCTTATTTGGTGCCATTGCGATGCAGAGCGAAAGTCTTGGCGTTTTGTATATGATTTTGTTTGGTTTAGGAACGGTTCCAATGATGAGTAGTGTCGTTTATCTCAACACATTTCTGACAATTCGGGTTCGAAATAAAATTCAAAAATTCATTCCTTATGTTGCCGTTATTATTGGAATATTGTTTATCTTTAGGGGGTTAGGTTTGGGAATTCCCTATCTTTCGCCCTCAGATATGAGTTTGTTTGTTCAATCAACACCTAATTGTCATTAATATTAATTTAATCTTTTATAAGTATGGAAAACCACGATTTACTACACGTATTTCCTGAATATCAGGAAAAAATTGTACAATTAAAAACAGAGGATGTTCATTTTAGAGACCTATTTGATGAATACCACAAAACAAAACACGAAGTATTCTCGATCAAAACGGAAGAAGTAATCACAACAGATGAATATTTAAAGGAGTTGAAAGTTAAACTCCTACACTTAAAGGACGAAATATATCATATATTAAAAGGATAAAAACGAAAAAATCACGCTGAAAAGCGTGATTTTTTTTGAATATAAATCTTTTTAAATCGTCATTGAAAATAATTTTGTCCCTGGTGCTTTTCTTTTCAAGCGCAAGTCAAATGCCATACAAATGTTACGTACAAAAGGTTTTCCAGCATTCGTAACTTTGATGTTGTCTTTTTCGATGATGACCAATCCATCATTTTCCATTTCTTTCAATTGAATTAAAATTTCCGGAATTTCATCAAAATAATTGGCTTTGTCTTTCCAAGAAGTTTCAAATTGGCACATTAAATTCAAAATGTGTTTTCGAATAATAAGATCTTCATCAGTCAATAAATGACCTCTAAAAATTGGCAGTTTATCAGCTTCTAATAATTTATAATATTCTTCTAATTCTTTAACGTTTTGAGCAAAACTATACCAACTGTCACTTATGGAAGAAACGCCCAAACCTATCATCAACTGCGTTTTTGACGAACTATAACCCATAAAATTACGGTGTAATTTTCCGTTTTCAAAAGCTTCGTATAAAGTGTCGGTTTTCAAAGAAAAATGATCCATTCCTATTTCTAGATAATCATTTTCGAACAACAAATCCTTTCCAACTTCATACAACATTCGCTTAACTTCATCTTTTGGAATATCTTCGTCATTGAAGCCTCTTTGTCCATTTCCCTTTATCCATGGCACATGAGCATAACTATAGAATGCTAATCTGTCCGGTTGTAGCGAATTTGTTTTTTCGATGGTATCAATTACGTCATCTACTTTTTGAAATGGAAGTCCAAAAATAATGTCGTGACCAATGGAGGTATAACCAATTTCTTTTGCCCAAAAAGTAACTTTTGCCACATTGTGAAACGGTTGTTCGCGATGAATGGCTTTTTGTACTTTTGGAGAGTAATCCTGAACGCCAAAACTAACTCTTCTGAATCCTAACTCATACAATTTTAGCAAATGGGCTCTGGTAGTATTGTTGGGATGACCTTCAAAACTGAATTCGTGTTTTTCGGCTTTTTCAGCATAACATAAAATACCGTTTATTAAATCTTCTAAATTTTTTGTTGAGAAAAAAGTAGGCGTTCCTCCGCCTAAATGGATTTCTTTTATAATTGGCTTTTCTTCAAGAATATTGCAATAGATAGCCCATTCTTTCAAAACAGCTTCTATATATGGATTTTCAACATCGTGATTTTTAGTAATCCTTTTGTTGCAGCCACAAAAAGTACACATACTTTCGCAAAATGGAAGGTGAATATAAAGGCTTAACCCTTCCTTGGTATTGCTTTCTGCAAAGGATCTTTTTAAAGTTTCAATCCATTGTTGATAGGTAAAATCTGACTCATCCCAATATGGAACAGTCGGATAACTTGTATACCTTGGCCCTGGAACATTGTATTTTTGGAGGATAGAGTTTTTCATAGAAAAGAAATTTTTCAATATTCAAAAATAGTATGTAATTGTTTAAATTAAAATGATAATTATCATATTCTATTTTTGCATATAAAAAAACCTCATTCCAAACTTTAGAATGAGGTTTGTTATTTAATTATCAAAAGGTTACCCTTGATTTATGTTTCTCACCTGTTTAAGTTTGTCTTTTAGAATCTCCAATTCTTCTTTGTGTTTTTCGATGTTTTTTCGAACTTCTAATACGATGGAGTTTTCTTTTTTAGCATTCCTAGTATTGGTAAAAAACTGAATATTATTTTCTAATTGAAAGATTTCGTTCTTGATTTCATCAATTTTACGCATCAAGAAAATCTTTTCACCTTCGAGTTTTCTAGTATCATTGTTATCTGATAAATTCCCCATTCTATTAGAGAAACGGATCATTTCGCTGTCTTTTTTACTCAAACTCAGTTTTTCAAAAAGAGCATCGAGCACTTTATTAAACTTGCCTTCGATGTGTCTTCTTGGAAAAGGAACTCTTCCAAAACCTTTCCAGGTCTCGATATGTAATTTTATGGCATCCAAATCAGTTTTGTGATCGCCCGTCAATTGAAATTCTCTTAGCGTTTCCAAATAGGCTTTCTTTTTATCAAAAGCTTCTACTTCTTCACCGTTTTCTTCGTTTTTTTGCTCTTTTAATTTGTCAAAATAATGATTGCAAGCGTCTTTAAACTCAATCCAAATTTTATCCGAATATTTTCTTGGAACGTGTCCTATTTGTTTCCACTCTTCCTGAATTTGCTTCATTATTGGAGTAGTTACTGCAAAATCTACGCTTTCTTGCAATTCCTTAGCTTTGGCAACCAGAGCTGTTTTTCTGCTTAAATTGTTATTTTGGTCTTTTTTAATGTCTTTATAAAACGAATTTTTAAATGAATTAAAATTTCTAACCGCTGTTTTAAAAGCGGCCCAAGTTTCTTCATTTACTTCCGATGGGACTTTTCCAGCCGAGAAAAAAGCAGTTCTCAATGCTTCTACTTTTTCTATTTGAGTAAGCCATTGCGAATGAGCGTTGACTTTTTCGGTGGCTAAAACTTCAATTTTAGCAATGATTTCTTTTTTCTTTTCTAAATTTTCAAGTTCCGTTCCTCTCAAATTTTCGAATAAAACTTCGCGTTTGTCGTGCATTTGTTTGGTCAAATCGCTAAACTTGTTCCAGATTTCATCGCGGTGTTCTCTAGAAACTGGGCCAATATCTTCTTTCCAAATTTTGTGTAAATCCTGCAATTCACGAAAAGCTTTGTTGATGTCAGCTTCATTAACCAATTCTTCAACTCGGGCTACAATTTTTTGTTTTTGCTCTAAATTGTGTTTAAAATCAAGATCTCGCGCTTCTCTGTCTAAGTGTAAATAGTCATAGAAATTCTCTACGTGAAAATGAAAATTGTTCCAAACGTGGTTGTACTTGTCTTTCGGAATTGGTCCCGAATTCTTCCATCGTTCCCTTAAATCATTGAAGTGTTTTAAGGTGTCTTTGATGTTTTCCTGCGGATTGATAAGTTCTTTCAATTCTTCGACAATCGCTAATCTATTTTCTAAGTTTGTTTTCAAATTGGTTTGCAAACTTTTAAAATGGGCGTTTTTGTTGTCGCGGAACAAAGAATAATATTGGTCAAATTTAGTTTTCTCAGGAGAGCTAAATCTAAATTCCTCCGTTATATCTGTATTTTCTGCATCAAATTCCTCTTTTTTCTCTTCTAAAAGATGGTAATATTTTGCTAAAAATGATTTTTTAATTTCTTCAACGTGATCCTTTATAGACATCACTTTTTCATTGGTAACCAAATTTTTCAATTCCTCAACCAGCGATTCTAGCGATAAAGTATCATAATCCAACATTGGAATATCGTGACGCTCTTTCAGAGTTTCATCTTCGCTTTCTTCCGCATTGGTATCCGCGATGGAGTCAATAATAGAAGTGGCATCGGATAATTCTCCATCCGAAACTGGGATGCTATTTCCTTCTGCAAATTCAGTTACTTCGCTGCTACTGTTTGGTGCAACTATTTCTATTTCTTCCAAAATAGGGGTTTCAGCATCTAAAGGAGTTTGATTTTCGGTTTCAAGATTAGCTGGAGGTTCTGGTGAACTGGTATCTGAAACTATTGCGGCAGCTTCTTCTACAACATCATCTATCTCGCTTTTGCTTGCTTCAACTTCTGCCATTTCTTCCAAACCTTCTGTTTCTGAGGATGCGATTTCAGTTGAAGTATTTTCTAAATTTCCATCTGCTTCAAGCAGGTTATCATTCTTTTCTTCTAACATTTTTTCAATGTGTAAGGGTTCATTTTTTTTTCGAATGCGAAAGATAGTAAAGGTAGTTCAAAATTCAAAGAAATTCCATTATTTATAGTCATTTTATGTAGAATATGGGTTGTTTATAGATGTAATTTCCTATTTAATGAAGGCTATTTTGAAACTTTATTGGCTAGAAGTACTATAAATATGAGGATTAATTTTGGAAAAAAGAAGTTGGTTAGGCGTTTTATTAGGAAGTTTTTATCCACTAATTAAACTGGCAAAAAAATAATCTTGGCTACGGAGCAATTTATGACAACATTGTTTGTTCGAAGCTTCTATGTTGGCTAAATTACCACTATTTTGGGAGGTGCAATTATGTTATAAGGCATTGTAAATGTCAATTATAACCTTAAAAATGTCCGTTACTACTTCTTTATATTAGGCGCTTTCATCAAACATAATTTCGTCGGAACTACCTATTTTGTGTGTTGGTTTTTCAAGGGGCAATGTGAAATAGAAAGAGGAACCTTCGCCCTCAATACTTTCCACCCATATTTCACCATCATTTTTTTCTAAAAATCCTTTAACAAGTAATAATCCAATTCCGGCTCCTTTATTCTTTTTTCTTGTTTGCGAAAGCGTTTTTATTTGGGGCGTAAAAAGTTTTTCCATTATTTCTTGGGACATTCCAACTCCATTGTCCTTCACCTGAATAATAATTCTGTCGTCTTTCGTTTTTGCTGAAATCGTTATTTCCCCACCCTTTCCGGTATGCTTTATTGCATTGGAAACAATATTTTGAATGATGGAAATTAACATTTTACCATCGGCAAAGACTTCAAAATCCTCTTCAACTTCGTGGTGAAGATTTATTGTGTTTAGGGAAGCAGTTTCGTTTAAGCTCTCAAAAACTTTATTAATGTATTCGGTAAGTTTTATTTTTTTTGGAGAAAACACATCCGATGCGTATTTTATTCGGGCCCATTCTACTAAATAATCTAGCATTTCCAATTCATCGGTAGATGATTTATAAAGTAGTTCGAGCATTTCAGAAACAACAGCAGGTTTCATTTGTTGGAAATTTTCTTTCAAATATTTTGCAGTTCCAATAATTGCCGAAAGAGGACTTCTTAAATCGTGCGAAAGTATTGCCATTACACTTTCTTTGTGCGTATTAAGTTCTTCCAGTTCTCTAATATATTTTTTAATAGCATCTTCTGATTGTTTCCTTTCGGTTAAGTCTCTTAAGATTTTAACGTAGCCCAATAATTCGCCTTCTAATCCTATGAGTGGAAAAACCAAGCCATAAGCATAAAACAGAGTCTTGTCTTTAGTAATATGCCATCTATTATCCGTTGCTCTGCCTTCTTTTAAAGCTGTTTCAATTTCATCTTTCGGAACATTATTCTTCAAATCCTCGTCAGTAAATATTAAACCGAAAGGTTTACCAATAACTTCCTCTGTTTCGTAACCAAATATTTTTGTCGAACCAGAACTCCAACTGTTTATGCGGAATTCATTATCGATAGTAAAAATTGAATATTCTAGCAAGCTATCAATTATTTGGCTATAAAATTCGGTAGTCGGTACATATTTATTTTTAAGAATTTTAGGATTGTCCTGTATGTTTTCCATTGAAAATATTTTAATATATAGTTTTTATTGGACTGTGCTTTTCACCGCAGATGTGTTTGCTACTAGCCTTTGGAAAAGCTCCGTTTTTATAGCGTACAAATATACTATAATTGTAGCACTAAAATAGACTTTCAGTGTCTTTAAAAATGGATCATTTAAATGGCGGTTTAAACTACAAAAAAGATTTTTTTCAAGGGGTGTTAGGTTGGGTATCAAAAATATTATTTTTTGAAAAAAGTTTCAATAACGGCTGTAAGAACAAGGATTGAAGAAAGCCCCAGTAACTCCACAGAAATGAAATAGAACTATTGAAAAGGGTTTGATTTCATTCTGGTAGGGGGCTTCAATATACCGGCAAAAAAATGTAATTGTTCTTGATACTTATAGTAAAATAACTAAAAGTAGGGGTAGCAGAGGAAATTGCTGAAACAATGCGGTAGCAGAAAGCTTCTTTAAATCCTTAAAAACTGCAATTGATTTACGGAAATAAACTCAAATAAAACTAGAAGTTTTTGAATATATTGAGATTTGGTACAACATGAATAGGAGACATTCAGCTTGAATTATGTACCTGTTGAAGAATTTAACTGTCAAATTAATTATAAAAATGTTGCTTAACTAATTGTGCAGTTTTTTTTAGCAATCCAGTTTTAACTGGATATAAAAGGTAGAAATTAAATCTTATGGCTTTAGTCTAAATAATATATTCACTATCTTTGGTTTATGAAAGACAGTATATTATTCCAGATATCGGAATTAAATCAAGAAGATAAATTC
>JAAFGY010000143.1 GCA_010365135.1 Flavobacterium sp. | reverse complement strand
AGCTTTGGAAAACATTTTTCTTCTATTTAAATACAAAGATAGTTAATTATTTATATAATGGACAAAAATATCCACTAATATTCAAACGATGGAATAAATGCCTTATTCCAATTATTTTGGTCTGCAATTAAATCCTATTAGAAAACCTTTTTTATACCTTTTTTTATTGCGAAAAAATAATATAAAATCATTACAAGGAACGAAGCAACACAAACCAGCGTAACTAATAGGATTATTTGTTCCTTGCAACAACAAAAATAAGACTTTATTCTATAAAAATCAATAACTTTCTACAACGACCTCGGCTTCAAATTCCATTGTGCCTTCTATTTCCGCCCTATTATTTTCAGGTTTTGAAGCTTTCAGTGTATTGAACTTTTCCATTTGTTCCAATTCTCCTTCTTCGCCAGAAAAATAGGGAAAAACATCCATAATCGGGGATTCCGAAATGGCGGGAATGGTATAATCGCCCATTGTGCCTTTCATCACGCTAATTGTGTTGTCAAAAGCTTCTTTTACATCATTAGCTTGAACTAATAAATACATATTGGTTTTGCGTTCTTTGCCGCTTTCTTCGTCATAAGCCATTAAATAAATTTTGGATTTGAACCAACGATCTGCATTTTCAAAAGGATGAATTTCGGCATAATTGGCGACTTTTATATTCGTAATTTTAAATTCTTCACTAACATAAGCTTTCATTTCTTCGTTTATTCTGGATTCTGCTTCGGTATAAGATATGGCATCAACCAAATACGGTTCGGTTGTGACTTTTTGGGTTCCAATATCATCTGTTTTTCTGTATTTTACTTTACATTCGTACCACATTGCGCTCATAATTTATTTTTTTTAAGGATGCCAAAGATAGAAGAAAGATTTTAGATTTCAGAAGACAGATTTTGAGAAGACAGAAATTAGGTGAAAGATTTTTTTGTAAAATACGTTCTGTGTTCTGCTGTTTGAATCTGAAATCTGCTTTTTACTTTCTGCGATCTGAAATCCCGAAATCTGCATTCTTAAATCTGCATTCTAAAATCTTTAACTTATCTTTGCACTTTCAAAAAATAATTTATGGAAACTGTTTTAGAGAATGCATTACCGGTTGGAAAGCCAAAATGGTTGCGAGTAAAACTCCCAATCGGTCAAAAATATACAGAACTTCGTGGTTTAGTTGATAAATATAGCCTGAACACCATTTGCACCTCGGGAAGTTGCCCGAATATGGGCGAATGCTGGGGCGAAGGAACCGCAACTTTTATGATTTTGGGAAATATTTGCACGCGTTCTTGTGGATTTTGCGGAGTAAAAACTGGAAGACCTGAAACGGTAGATTGGGATGAACCAGAAAAAGTAGCGCGTTCCATAAAAATTATGAACATCAAACACGCCGTAATTACCAGCGTCGACAGGGATGATTTGAAAGATGGCGGATCTATTATTTGGATTGAAACCGTGAAAGCCATTCGACGAATGAACCCAAACACAACTTTGGAAACCTTAATTCCCGATTTTCAAGGAATTGAAAGAAACATAGACCGAATCGTGGAAGCCAATCCTGAAGTGGTTTCTCATAACGTGGAAACCGTTCGAAGATTGACACGCGAAGTACGAATTCAAGCCAAATATGACCGAAGCTTAGAAGTATTGAAATACTTGAAAGAACAAGGCATTAAGAGAACCAAATCGGGAATTATGCTAGGTCTTGGCGAATTAGAAGAAGAAGTTTTCCAAACAATGCAAGACTTATATGATGCTAAAGTGGATATTGTAACCATTGGTCAATATTTGCAACCGAGCAAAAAACATTTGCCTGTAAAAGAATTCATTACGCCGGAACAATTCGCCAAATACGAAAAATTTGGTTTGGAATTGGGTTTCCGTCACGTTGAAAGCGGTCCATTGGTGCGTTCTTCTTATAAAGCCCAAAAACATATATTGTAGTCGAATGTCGTAAAGTCAAAAAGTCGTGAGACTTACTATTTTGACTTTAGACTTTAAGACTTTAGACCTTAAGACTTATGATAAGAATCGCCATAAACGGTTTTGGACGCATTGGACGGAATTTATTTCGCTTGCTTTTGAACCATCCCACAATTGAAGTTGTTGCCATTAACGACATTGCCGAAACCAAAACAATGGCGCATTTGGTCAAATACGACAGTATTCACGGCGTTTTGCCTTTCGAAGTTTCATCGGATGCAAACGGAATTGTTGTGGATGGAAAATACTTCCTGTTTTTTCACGAGAAAAGTATTTCCAACCTCGATTGGAAATCAATAAATATTGATGTCGTTGTAGAATCTACTGGAAGATACAGCACTTTTGATGAAATCAATGCTCATATTTTGGCTGGAGCCAAAAAAGTAATTCTCTCTGCTCCTTCTGAAGTTGAAAAAATAAAAACAGTTGTCCTAGGTGTCAACGAACACATTTTGGACGGAACCGAAACCATTATTTCGAACGCGAGTTGCACCACAAACAACGCCGCTCCGATGATAAAAATCATCAACGAACTTTGCGGAATTGAGCAAGCCTACATTACCACAATTCACTCTTACACAACTGACCAAAGTCTGCATGACCAGCCGCACAAAGATTTGCGTCGTGCGCGTGGTGCGAGTCAATCTATCGTTCCAACAACCACTGGTGCGGCCAAAGCATTGACCAAAATTTTTCCAGAGTTCGAAGGTAAAATTGGAGGTTGTGGCATTCGTGTTCCCGTTCCTGATGGTTCGTTAACGGACATTACTTGCAATGTAAAACGCACTGTAACCATCGAGGAAATAAATGCTGCTTTTAAACTGGCTTCGCAAACTTATTTGAAAGGAATTTTGGATTATACCGAAGATCCAATCGTTTCCGTGGATATTATTGGTAATCGAAATAGCTGTTTATTTGATGCACCCCTTACCTCCGTAATCGACAAAATGGTTAAAGTAGTGGGATGGTATGATAACGAGATTGGTTATTCGTCCCGAATTATTGATTTAATTATTTTAACCACTTAAGAAATAATTCAATATCTTTATGGTTCTTAAAAGAAAATCCAAAAGATCTAATGAAGTTAATTGTATTATTTTTCATTTTAATCAGTACATTTTCATTTTCGCAAAATAAAAAGTCAGTCGAAAAGGTGGATAGCATTGCTTATTATGATTTCATGCGAGACTCCAAGGTTAAGGTAAACAAATATAAAGATGCGCTTCATTATACTCAAAAAGCCATTAGTTATTCCAAATTAAATGCCAATACAGTATCTCAAGCTAATGAAACTTTTAGACTGGGAAAACTCTATTTTGACGTTAAAAAATATGATGATGCCATAAAATCCTTTCATAATAGTATCACGTTATCCAAATCCTTTGACCCGTCCGTCATTGAAGCATCGACTTATTACTATTTAGGGTTGTGTTACATGCGAAAAAAGAGTTTTAATAAGGCCACCTTTTGCTTCGACAAAGTTCAATCATTGTATAAGACATTAGAACTTCCATATACGGTCGATTTATTAAATGTTCAAAGAGGAATTATTTATAAATCACGAAGTAACTATAATTTGGCTTCTGCCACTTTCCTCAAAATTATAGCTAAACCTGATAATTGGGCAATTTTAGATAGTAAAACAGAAGCTTTATATCAAATAGGAATGATTGAAATGGATCAAAACCGGCACATTTTGGCTTTGAATTATTTCAATAAAGCTTTAAAATTAAATGAAAAAACAACTAATCTGGAACAGAAAGCAGCTATTTTGCTTGCTTTAAGTTCTGTTTATGTTAAAATGTTAGATAAAAACAGTGCTTATAATTATTTGAGGCAATACACTAATTTAGAAGAAAGTATTTCAATTTCAGACAATGAAAAACTTGACGTTGATGATTATGAAAAATTCAAAGAATCCGAACGATTAAAGGAGATTAAACAGACACATCAAGAAAATATACAGCAGGAAAAAGCAAATAAATTTTCCAAACTTATTAGTATTCTTGCCTTCGCTCTAATATCTATTTTATCTTTATTAAGCTTGGCTTTGTACAAAAATAATATTATTAGAACGCAATCCAATCAATTATTAGAAGAGAAAAACCGGGAGCTAATTATAGCCAAAGAACGAGCGGAAAAAGCTTCTAAAGCCCGATCAGAATTTCTTTCGACAGTCAGCCACGAGCTTCGAACTCCTTTGAACGCCATCAATGGTATTGCGCATTTGTTATTAGAAGAGAAACCCAAGAAATCCCAAATGAATTACCTAAAATCATTAAAGTTTTCAGGCGATTATCTTACAAAATTTATAAATGACATTCTGGAAATTCAAAAAATAGATTCTAAAAAAATTGAAATTGAAAACATCGATTTTAATTTAAAACAATTAGTAGAAAATATTCAAAATTCACTTAAGGAATTAGCATCAACAAACAATAATAATTTCGAACTCGAAATTGATTCCAATATTCCAGATAATTTAATTGGAGATCCAACTAAATTATCACAGATAATTTTGAATTTAATCAACAATGCTTTAAAATTTACACAAAATGGAAAAGTTCAACTGATGATAAAACTTTTGTCAAAAGAAGATACTATTGCAACCGTTTATTTTGAGGTAAAAGACAATGGAATCGGAATTCCAGAAGACAAATTAGACGCTGTTTTTACAAGCTTTTCTCAAGGTTCTATAGGAATAAATCGTAAATATGGTGGAACGGGTTTGGGATTGACTATCGTAAAAAAATTGGTCGAAATTTTGGGTGGCCAAATAAAACTCATTAGCGCAATTGGAAAAGGGTCTTCATTTTCATTCGAATTACAATTTAAAGAAGGTGAAAAGCAATTAAAAATAAAGGAGAAACCAAAAACTTATGACGACTCCGTTTTAAAAAATAAAAAAATATTAGTTGTTGAAGACAATAAAATCAATCAAATGGTTTCCAAAAAAATGTTGAAAAACAAGGGAATAATTTGTGAAATCATTGATAATGGTGAGGAAGCGATCGAAGTAGCACGAAACCAAAAATTTGATATGATTTTAATGGATGTTCATTTGCCTGGAATAAATGGAACAATTGCCACTCAACAAATTAGAAAATTTGACAAAACAACGCCTATTATAGCGCTTACCGCAATTTCATTAAACGAAAATAGAGATATGCTTTTGTCTTACGGAATGAATGACGTTATCACAAAGCCGTTTGTTCCTGAAGATTTTTATGCAGGTATTGCCAAATATATTTAGAGCTATTTAATATTTTAAAATCAATTCTTTAATTAAAATTCTTACATTTGGTTCGGCTTTTTTGGCTGCCTCTAAAACTTCAGCGTGAGAGACTGTTTCTATATTTTCTTCATTGCCCATATCAGTAATCACCGACAATCCAAAGCATTCCATATCCATATGTCGAGCCACAATTACTTCAGGAACCGTCGACATTCCCACACAATCAGCTCCAAGAATTTTAACCATTTTATATTCGGCTAGGGTTTCAAATGTTGGGCCTTGAAGACCAAGATAAATACCATCGTAAACAGTAATATTCAGATTTTTGGCCAATTCTTTAGCTTTGACCATCATGTTTTTTGAATAAGGTTCACTCATATTTAAAAATCGTGGACCAAAACGCTCGTCATTTTTTCCTCGCAACGGATGTTCTGGCATCATGTTGATTTGATCTTTTAAAATTACGATGGAACCCACTTGATAATTAGGATTTACACCGCCCGAAGCATTAGAAACAACTAATTTTTTTACTCCCAAATATTTCATTACACGAATCGGAAAAGTAACTTCTTTCATCGAATAGCCTTCGTAGAAATGAAAACGACCTTGCATGGCAACTACTTTTTTAGTTCCAATAGTTCCAAAAACTAAAGCTCCTTTGTGACCTTGAACAGTGGAAACGGGAAAATTTGGAATCTCGCCATAAGGCAAAGTAAATTCGATTTGAATATCATCAGTAAAACTACCCAATCCTGAACCTAAAATGACACCATATTCTGGAGTGAAATTGGTTTTTTCTTTTATAAAACTAACGGTTTCTTGTACTTGTTCCCACATAATTTAGTCTTGTATTTTTTTAAAAAAATTAACTCCGCAAAGATGCGAAAAACGGTTTGAGTTTTGCTGTTAATGCAATAAGAAATTTATTAACATTTTAAAGTAAATTCAATCTAATTTTTACCAATTCATTTCTAATTTTTGCGCTTTTCTCAAAGTGATGGTCTGGGTTTTGTCTCCACAAATAAGTATAGTTTCTCCTCCATTTTTAGAATAAATGATAACTTTTTTATGATTTTGGCATTCCATTCCATCGCAATTTCAAATCCTCGGGCACAAATTCCAGTAACGGAACCGGTTTCCCAAGAATCGGGCAAAGCTGGAAGTAACCTAATCTCGGTTTCGTTCGATTGAACCAACATTTCAGCAACTGCGGCCGCTCCACCAAAATTTTCATCAATTTGAAACGGTGGATGCGCATCCAATAAGTTAGGGTACGTGCCTCCTCCTCGTCTTGGCTTGTCGATTTGCTTTCCATCAGGATCGACATAACGAAGTAGTTCTCTAAACATTTTATAAGCATGATTGCCATCCCAAAGTCGTGCCCAAAGATTAATGCGCCAGCCTTGGACCAACCCGTAGTTTCGTCGCCTTTTATTTCAAGGGTTTTCTCAGATGCTTCGGTCAATTCAGGTGTTTTCAAAGGTGTAATATAATAAACCGTGCATTCGAATGTATTTGAAATCACATTCTTTTTTAACCATAGCCAATTGTTGCTGCCAATCCGCGCGCAAACCTTCATTGGCAAGTCCCGCTCCAATACACTCTTTGAAAATTGTATTCATCCGTCCAGCGGATTTAGTGTAATCTATTTTGATAATTCTATCGGTAGCAGTCGGTTTTTTAGCATTCGAATTTTGCCCAAATAATGCAATATTAGTTAGGCAGAATAGCATAGTTATTACAAAAAAAATATTTTTCATAATTCGTTATTAAAAATTTTATTTAACATTGATAATTGTTGTACTACTTTTAAGACTGTTTGAACTAGCTGTTAATTCTAGCTTTTCTACCTTAGTTCCTGCTTGGATAACGACCAAACATTTTCCGTTAAGAGCTGTGTGTTTGGTTCCTTTAAATGATTCGTGACTCACAGGATCACCACTACAAACTCCAATAATTTTTCCGCTTCCTTTTAATGAAAATTGAATTTCATTGTTGGCATTTGGCGAAAGCACTCCTTTTTCATCCGTAATATCAACTGTTACGAAAGACAAATCATTTCCATCGGCCTTGATGGTATTTCTGTCGGCGGTTAATTTTAATTTCGCAGGATTTTCTGCTGTTTGAATAGCAGTTTCTTTCACTATTTTTCCGTTTTTACGTGAAACTGCTTTTAAAGTTCCAGTCTGAAAAGGCACTTGCCACATAATGTGTAAATCGTCTCCTATTTTCTTTTTTGTTCCTAATGATTTTCCGTTAAGGAAAAGTTCCACTTCATCGGCATTATTATAATAAGCCCAAACATCTACATTTTGTCCTGCTTTCCAGTTCCAATGCGGGAAAAGATGCAAAACGGTTTTGTTTGTCCAGTCGCTTTGGTACATATAATAAACATCTTTGGGAAAACCCGCCAAATCTACAATTCCAAAATAGGAACTAATCGATGGCCATTCGTAAGGAGTGGGTTCGCCAATGTAATCAAAACCTGTCCAGATGTACATTCCGGCTAGAGAATCATATTTTTTTATCACTTTCCAGGTGGCTTCGTGAGTCGATCCCCAAGGGGCTTGAACTTGGTCGTAAGCCGAAACGGTATTGCCTGGATTTCCATCCGTAAATTTTATATCCCAGCGAACTGGCCAATTTTTTATGGTGTCCGAAACTTGATCATAATAGCCTCTAGTCGCCAATGCTGAAGTAGTTTCGGTAGCTATAAAAGGAGTGTTAGGAAAATTATTTTTATGATGCTCAAAAGTTTGATGAGCATAATTGTAGCCTATGATATCCAAAGCTCCAGAAGTTGCTAATTTATTGTAATACGTTTTAGACTTTTCAAATTGCAAAGTCACTTGATCAATATTCATATTAACGGCAGGATTCATAGCGGCTGTTACTAATCGTGTGGTGTCTAATTTTTTAACAATTGCCGATAATTCTTTGGCAATTTTTACACCGTCATCACTCCATTGCTCCGGAATTTCGTTCCCGATACTCCATATAAATACACTAGGATGATTGCGATCACGAAGGATTTGATCCTGTAAATCTTTGACGTGCCATTGATCCCAATCGAGGCTATAATCGTACTTGGTTTTGGCTTTTTTCCACATATCAAAGGCTTCATCCATAACAATAAAACCCATTTTATCGCAAAGGTCTAATAGTTCAGGAGCCGGAGGATTATGAGAAGTGCGAATGCCATTGACACCCATTTCTTTCAAAATTTCTAACTGCCGTTCGATTGCTCTAGTATTAACGGCAGAACCGAGTGGGCCCAAATCGTGGTGCATACAAACCCCTTTGATTTTAACTTGTTTGCCGTTTAAAATAAAACCTTTATCAAGATCGAATTTGAAATTTCTAATTCCAAAAGTGGTTTTATATTCATCAATTATACTATTCTCAATACTAATGGTTGTAACCGCAGTGTACTGGTCTGGTTTTTCGACAGACCATAAAACAGGATTTTTTATGATAATATCTTGATTTAAAACTTGATTTTTGCTTGCCGCAATAGTTATATTTTGGAAAGCCGAAGTTACTTTAGTAGAATTTTGGAAAATTGTGGTAGTAACAACAGCATTTTTTGAAGAATTGTATTGATTTTTAAAAGTTGTTTCTAAATGTATGGAAGCACTTCGCAAACTAACTTTTGGGGTGGTAACATAAGTTCCCCATTGGTCAACGTGTAATTTATTAGTAGTTTCTAGCCACACATTTCTAAAAATTCCCGAACCAGAATACCAACGGGAATTAGGTTGTTTTGAATTGTCAACTTTTACTATAATTTCATTGATTTTATCTCCATAATTTAAATAGGGCGAAAGTTCGTATTGGAAACCAATATAGCCATTTGGGCGTTTGCCGAGATAATGCCCATTTATCCAAATTTTACTATTTCGATACACCCCATCAAATAGTATTGAGGTGATTTTATCCTTGTTTTCAAGAGCAACTTTAAACGATTTTTTGTACCATCCTAAACCGCCATTTAGTGATCCTCCTCCATAACCGGCGGGACTGTTTTCGTCAAATTTACCTTCAATACTCCAATCGTGAGGAAGGTTTAATTTCCGCCAAATTGAACTACTATTTATAGTGTCTTTGTCTTTTACACTATCATTTAGATGAAAACTCCATCCTATATTAAAAGCAACTTTTCTAGTGCTAAAGTCTGGATTGTCTTTTCTGACTGTAAAGGAAAAAGCTGAAATTAGAGCAATTATGCTCAACATTTTTAAAAAATAAGTTGGTTTTTTCATTGTGAAAATTTTAATTCTTAATAACTATTAAGCCCTATAAAGTTTTGTTCCGTTTGAATTATTGTAAACTAATATGAATGTACCAAAATATCAGTTTTCGAATGTTTAAGAAGCTCTACTGCTAGTCTCTAAATAATTAATTATTAACGTATCGAAATTTTTACTTTTTGAAAGGAATGCACTTCGTATTGGCAAATAATACAATTGTTGGTTTGATAATTTGCCTCTCAATCTAACATAATCTTTTTCGGTAGTAATAATTATGTTGTTTTGTGCTTTATTATTTATTTCTAAAAGATCATTTTCTGTAAAATGATGATGATCCGGAAAAACTAATTTGTCATCATTTTCACCTTGCAAATGATTGAAAAAAGGTGCTGGTTTTGCAATTCCAGCCAAAAGTAATTTATCCAA
>JAAFGY010000142.1 GCA_010365135.1 Flavobacterium sp. | reverse complement strand
AACTTGCTTTTTCCATATGATATTTTCGGAATTGTTCTGTCAAATTATCATTTTTGAAAATAATATGATTTTGGTCATTAGCAGTATACTCTATTGTATCTAATTCAAAGTTGTTTACTTCTTTAAACCTATCAACAATAATTGAAAAAGTATTTGGTTGCCTATGATCAACAGCTAATTCAGTCCAATTTGATAACATACTTGTTTCTTGACATTTTACTTGTCCTTTTATTGAGTTTTTATCGAAATAGTCTTGTTTAACCGCTTTGATATCATTGTGAGTTGAATTTCTACAAGCGATATAAAAAAGTTTTTCAGGAGTATATTTTGTATTATTAATTATCATTAAATATGATATATATTGGCTTGTTTTATCGCTGTAAAAGATTTCAAAACATTTGGTGTTAAATTGAACTCTTGCAACTTTTATGTCTTCAATTGAAATTTCTATGTCATTATTTTCTTTGCTTCTGTCTATTTCAATTTCATTATTTAATTCTTCTCCAATGTTATTTTCAGTTGCTTCAGTTTCAGCTAAAGAACTAATATATTCATAATCCAATAAGTCGATAAGGTCATCAAAATCTAAGTCATTCAATGATTGTCCAAAGTCGTAAGAATTTAAAATAGTTCGATAATGCGTAATTGCATCTTTTTTGAATTTGTACTCTTTTTGTCCTATTTTAAATGGCTTTCTCATTGCATCAACTTTTTACTATACGTCTGCTAATCTATTTAATTCTTGTCTAACTTTTTACTTTACGAATCGTATAATTGCCATTTCGGTTGCCAGAAAAAGCAATGCAAATATAACAAACCATTTCCAAATTTGATTGTCGGTTCGGTCGGTTTGTAAAGTGTCGAAAACTGTGGCAATCGAATCGATAGTTTTATAATTGGACAGCAAATTTTCATTGGCTTCAGCCAAATCGCTTTCGGTTCTGTTATAGTTAAAACTGATGTTTTGCAAACGTTCTTTTTGGTTATAAATTCCAAAATTCCCTGCTTCTTCCGGATAATCGTTGAATGTCAATTTTACTTTATCGTTCAACATTTGTTGCTCTGGAATGAAGGTTTTGGAATCGTTTTGGACTTTCAAAATTTCATCTTTTGACAAAGGCACGTCAATAAAAAATGGATTGTTATTTCCTATTGTCAATGCATTCACGCCCTTATTTTGATTGTTGATTCCCATTTTGTAAAAGACAGGAACAATCAAAGGAGACTGTTGAAAATTTGAATTTTCCTGATTGATTGGAGCAGCAAAAACATAAACCGCCGAAATTGGATTATTAATCGAAGTCAAAAATGCATTTTGGTCTTCATAATACAAAGCCGAAGGATTGGAACTCGCTATTCCAAAGGAAGTTTTTGTTTTTGGATATTGAAAATTATTGATTTTGTTCTCGAAAACACCACTAAACAAAGGGTGATTAAAGTTAATTTTCGTGATTAATTTCTCCTTGTTTTCCAAAGATTTGAATTGGATGTTTCCAAAAATTCTCAAAAATGGATTTAGGTTTGCCATTGAAGTCTTTGCAGATGGAATAAGAACCAGATTTCCCCCTTTTTCCACAAATGATTTCAAGGTGGTTTGCAAGGCTTGCGGAATTTCATCGAGTTCGTTCAAGACAATTGTATTTTGTTTTTCAAGCGCATTGTAGTCCAAAGTTTCAAGCGCAAAATTGTTGAAATTGAACTCGTCATTGGTATAAATTCGCGATAAAAAGTTTGATTTTTCCGGTTGTCCAATGCTGATTATGTTGTTTTTTTTAGGTTTTGAAATACTAAAATACAAATTGTTGTCGTATTCTAAACCGTTGTCAATAATAGAAAAGTAACCGTGGAAATCTTTTTTTGGAATAGTAAAATAAATGGTTTTGTCTTTGGTTTCCAGTTTGGTCAAAGTCTTTGCAATCAGTTTGTTTTGATTGTATAAAGCGACTGGAAGTTCTTTGTTTTTTTCGCCAAAAGCGGATAATTTTAGACCAATTTCATAGAAATCGTCCAAAGTTTGATGAATAAAAACACTGTCAATCGAAGTGTTATTTTTTTGTTCTGCTTCTGGAATAATGAAATAGGTATTGAAATCCTTGTCAATGCTTTTCAGTTGTTTGGATTCCAAACCAACAGCGTCTGTAATAACGACAACATCTTTATTGAAAGCTGATTTTCTAGATTTTATTTTCGCCATCGCGCTTTCCAATGAAAACGGTAAAGCACTGTATTGTAGGTTTTGCAATTCGGTTCGAATGGATTTGATGTCGGTATTCCAAAACGTTTCAGAATTGGTAATCAAGGAAAAAGTCTGGTTTTCGGGCGTGTTTTCGAGTAATTCCTGAACGGCTCTTTTCAGCAATTCTCCTTTTTGACCTTTGGCCTGCATCGAAAAGGAATTGTCCAGAATGATATACATTTCGTTGGAGCTGTTTTTAGTGTCTTTGGCTTTGAAAAAAGGTTGTGCAAAGGCAATAATAATGCAAGTCAATAAAAGTAATCGTGTGGCTAAAAGTAACCATTTTTTGATTTTTGAACTCTTACGGGTTTGAATGGAAAGTTCTTTGAGGAAACGAACATTCGTGAAGTATTCCTTTTTGAAACGTCGCAATTGAAACAAATGAACCAGAATTGGAATAACCAATAAAAAGAGAAAATAAAGAATTTCTGGATGTTTGAATTGCATTCCGTTATTGAGTTTGTCAAAGATAGTATTTTGATTTTATATTTCGGAAATTGGATTTTAAAATGTTGGACACGAATTGCACGAATTTGCACGAATAACAATTTGTTTAATTGCACGAATCCCTATTTGAGTTTTAAATTTTGTTATATTAGCAGAATAGATTCGATAATTATGACCAAAGAAACCGAGTTACAACTTTTTAAACAAAAGCAAGTTCGTTCTTTATGGAATGTAGCCGAAGAAAAATAGTTTTTTTCTATTGTGGATGTTGTTGGAATATTAACGGAAAGTCCAAATCCAAATAATTATTGGAAAGTTTTAAAAAACCGTCTAAAGAAAGAGGGAAGTCAGTTGGTTACATATTGTAACCAACTGAAAATAGTTTCGTCTGATGGGAAATATTACAAAACAGATGTTGCTGATACAGAGCAACTTTTTCGTTTTATTCAATCCATTCCATCACCAAAAGCAGCTCAAGAAAGCGGAAATGTTGCCAAAGTTGCTTTGAAAGAATTGGAAGCAAAAACGGGTAAAAAAGTGGTTACAAGCATTTCTGCCAAGACGCTTTTAGAAAATAATAAACAATGACAATTTCAATAACAATTTTAATAACAATTACAATAACAATTACAATATTAATTTTAAATTTCAAATGATGAAGCAAATCTATTTCTATCTTTTATTCATTTTTACAATTGGTGTATTACAAGCACAGGAAAGCAAGTTCAATTTAATTGTTGGAACCTACACCAAAACTTGCGAAAGCAAAGGAATTTATGTTTACGAATTTGATTCCCAAACTGGTGATTTCACGCTTAAAAGCAATACCGAAAACATCTTCAACCCTAGTTATTTGACGGTTTCTAGCGACACTAAATTCATCTATTCGGTGAGTGAAAACGATAAAAAAACTAAAATAAACGCATTTAAATTTAATTCAAAAAACGGAAAACTAGAGTTTCTTAATGCACAAGATCCAAAAGGATTGAATTCTTGTTACATCATTAATGACGAACAAAACGTGATTACAGCCAATTATTCGAGTGGTAATATTTCCGTTTTGGGTAAGAATAATGATGGAAGTATTGGTGCTGTTAAGCAACTGGTGCAACACATTGGAAAGAGCATCAATGCCAATCGACAAGAAGCGCCTCACGCTCATATGGTGTATTTTTCGCCAGACAAAAAATATGTTTTGGCTAATGATTTAGGAACCGATAAAGTGTATGTGTATCAATACAATCCCAATTCCGTAACTCAAGTTTTAACTCTCAAAAGCAGTATTGATGTTAAACCCGGAAGTGGTCCACGACATTTGATATTTAGTAAAAATGGAAAATACGTTTATGTTTTACAAGAATTAGATGGAATTATTACTTCGTTTAGTTACGCCAAAGGAATTTTGAAAAAAGTGAGTGAAACCAGCGTTGTTGCCCCAGACTTTAAAGGCGATATCGGAGCGGCAGACATTCATATTTCACCTGACGGAAAATTTTTATACGCCACAAATCGAGGAACAGCCAATGCTATTTCCGCTTTCAAGATATTGAAAAATGGGAAATTGGAATTCGTGCAAAGAACGAGTACTTTAGGAAAAGGTCCTCGAAATTTCAATATTGATCCAACGGGGAATTTTCTTTTGGTCGGACATCAATATACCAATGATATCGTAATTTTCAAGAGAGACAAAAAAACAGGAACGCTAACAAATACAGGAAAAAAGATAGAATTGTGTTCGCCAGTTTGTTTGGTTTTTACAAAGATTTAATTGTTTTGCCACTGATTCACAGATTTTCAAATGGATATAAAATCTGTGAATCAGTGGCTAATTTCATTTCTTATCCTTGCGTTTTTTAGCTTGGTTTTTCAACATATTTCTATTGACAGAACCGTGTGTTTTTTTCTTGGTTATACCAGGTCCACCGAGATTGACTTTTTTATTCTTTTTAGTTTTTTCGTGAAACGCTCCATCACCTTCCAATTTTTGTTTTTTCATCAAAAACTTGATGGGTTGACGGTCTTTTTCAGGTTCGATTAGTTTTAAGGAAACTTCTACAGTTTCAGGAAAAATTTCTATTGGTAATTCCATATCCATTAATAATTCAATGGCAAATTTGTATTCTTCTTCGCGAGGCGCAATAAAACTAATGGCGGTTCCTGTAGCATCAGCGCGACCGGTACGACCGATCCGGTGCATATAGAGTTCAGGAAGTTCAGGCATTTCAAAATTGATGACGTGCGTAATATTGGAAATATCCAAACCTCTTGCCATAATATCGGTGGTGATTAATCCACGAAGATTGCCTGCTTGAAATTCAGCCATCGTGCTCAAACGATAATTTTGAGATTTATTCGAATGAATGACACCAAATTGATCTTCAAAATCTTCCTCGATACGTTCGTGAACCATATCCGAGATTTTCTTATTATTCACAAAAACCAAAACTCGACTCATAGCTGAATTAGTCCGCAACAAGTGTTTCAGCAAATTGATTTTGGTGTTAAAGTTGGGAACGTTATACGTAATTTGTGTAATGTTTTCCAACGGTGTTCCCGATGCCGAAAGCGTAACTTCTTCAGGATAATCGAAATAATCATTCAAAACTTTATCTACTTCATCCGTCATCGTAGCTGAAAATAGAATATTTTGACGTTTCTTGGGCATCATAGCCAAAATCGCTGTCAATTGGGTACGAAAACCTAAATTTAGCATCTCGTCAAATTCGTCGATGACCAATTTTTGCATATCTTCAAAACGGATGACATTGTCTAATGTTAAATCCATAACGCGTCCCGGAGTTCCTACTAGAATGTCGCAACCTTGATAAACGGTTGTTTTTTGAGTATTAATGTTCACCCCACCAAAAATACCAACGGTACGAACCGACATATATTTGGTCAATTTTTCTACTTCTTCCACAACTTGAACTACCAATTCACGTGTTGGAACCAGAACGACAATTTTTGGCGTATGGCCGGGAGTAAATTTATATAATTTTAATAAAGGCAATAAATAAGCAAAGGTTTTACCCGTTCCCGTTTGCGCAATTCCCATCATATCACGTCCTGACATTATCACGGAAAAAGTTTTTTCCTGAATGGGGGTCGGTGTGGTAAATCCTAAATCATCGATTGCTTTTTGTACTGATTTTGGAAGATTGAATTGCTCGAAAGTGGTCATAAAAGGTAAATTTTGTGCAAAGGTACGTTAAAATGATGGTTAGATGGTTAGATTGCTTGATGATTCGAGAAATCTATAACTCAAACAATCTGATAATCAACATCAAAATCCCTCAAAAACGCCCAATCCAAACAAGGCAAAATCATATTTTACTGGGTCCAAAGGGTCGAGTTCTCTGAGTTTTAAATCTAATTCTGCCAATGCCTTTCCATCGTTTTGTTTTCGAGTCAACAATCCTAGTTTTCGAGCCACATTTCCAGAATGAACATCCAAAGGACACGATAGAAGTGAAGGCGAAATATTTTTCCAAATGCCCAAATCGACGCCTTTGTTGTCTTGGCGACACATCCACCTCAAATACATATTAATTCTTTTCGCTGCGGAACCATTCATTGGGTCTGAAATGTGTTTTTGGGTTCGCTTTTGATGTTCAATTTCGAAGAAAAGTTTCTTGAACTCGGAAATGTTATTTTGAAGATTTATAGTTTTGCCAATGAAATCGCCAGTGAAATTGCCAGTGAAATTTTTAGAAAAAACAGCTTCAAGACCACCGTGATTTTTGTAAATGTGTTGCAAACCTTTTATAAAACTCAAAAAATCTTGTCCGTTGAAAGTTCTATGAACAAAAGATTCTAGTCGTGCCAAATCATTTTCAGAATGGGACATTACAAAATCATAAGGCGAATTTCCCATCAAATTCATCATCTGGTAAGAATTTTTGATAATCATTTTGCGATTGCCCCAAGCGATGGTCGCACTCAAAAATCCCGAGATTTCAATGTCTTCTTTTAAAGCAAATAAATGCGGAATTTGGACTGGATCACTTTCGATGAAATCAAGGGTGTTGTATTGAATGACTTTTTCGTCAAGGAAAGATTTGAGGTCTTTTTTATTCATTTATTGAACTAATTTTAGAATATAATTTAAGGCTAAATTAAATAAAAAGGATTTGATTGACTCTAAATGAAAATATTATATTCCAAAAAAACCTCGCTTAAATTGCTTCAAGCGAGGTGGGTTGTTAATCTATTTTACTACTATTTTTTAATAATTTTTTGCGTAAATGAACCTTGATCGGTTGTTACTTTTACTAAATAACTTCCAGCATTTAGGTTACTTACATCAATGTTTTCAACATTATTTGAGATACTTTTTACTAATGAACCTGTAATGCTGTATATCATAACATTTTCTATTTTTTGATTAGAAGAGGATAGGTACAAATTACTCGAAACTGGATTTGGATACAAAGTCAATTTTGAAGATGGATTGTTTTGAGCTAATCCTAATGTACTAAATACACTTTTTATGTAAAAGAGGTTTGCAGTTCCTCCTTTGGATATCGTATTCGATCCCGCTGGAATTGATGGTATGGTTACGATTCCACTTACCACAGTATAAGACACATTGTTAAGTTTAATGGTTCCTGCAAAGGTAGGATCAAACACCAAGGTTAAAGTTGATGGGGCAATTGTTGTATAGGTTATAGTTGTCGCCGTTTCTATTTTTAAACGTGCTGTCAATGCCAAACCATCATAGGTTGCAACTCCGGCAGTCGAATTCATATTTCCTGTAATGGTATAGAATGAACTAACTTTTCCTGATGTTGTAAAATTATGTATTTCATCACCAGGAGTACTACCTGCAATTGTAATAGTTCCTGTTGAAGTTGCTGGCGTACCCGCTGCACCGCTAGTGGTAACTGTATAAGATATATTAGCAGTAGGAGTTCCAGAAATAGTAATTGTTTTATTTGGAATATCTTTAACAAAAGTAATTCCAGATGCAGGTATATTGCTTATAGTTGCATCTGTTGCATCACCTCCCCATGTGAAAATCATAGTATCAATTGCAGTACCAGCAGCTACAGTTTGGTTATTGTCTGTTGATGTCGAAAGTGTCTGCGAACTTACCACTGCGGCAGTTTCTCCCTGAATAAAAACCATAGAAGATGCATAGTTTGTCACAGCAGTTTTTTCTGCTACATTCACCAAATAAGAGGCATCATCAACTGCATTGTTATAAGTAATTTTTAAATCACCACCAGATATTCTTCCTGAGTATTGAATTACTTTATCTTTAGCTATTGCTGGCTCGTCTATTACTAAATTTTTTACATATAAAGTTGCATCAGTATCAAAGTTGTTATAAATGTTGGCTCCTAATTTTGATTTAACAGTATTTGGAACAGTTTCACCTCTAGTTGCCGGTACATAAGCATCAAAATCGGTTGTTGAACTAATTTTACCTGCAATGTTAAAAGTTGGATTAGGGTCAGCATAAGCAACAAAACGCATATTATTGGCGCCATTCGAAGCGTCGAATACATTATTAAATGCTTTGATAGTACCACCAGCTTCGCCAGAGAACGTACCCATATTTGAAGGATCATTTACCTGAGTAGTTTGATTCCATACATCAGTTCCTTGCATTGAGGTCATTATTGGATGTTTGCAATCACGGAAATAGTTACCTTCTACAAACAAAGACGAACCTTCTGTTGAACCTGAACCGTATTTTGCATTACCATCAAAATAGTTGTTGTAAATATGTGCAGAGTAGAAACGAACACGTGGATGACGAGAATCAGAATGATCGAACCAGTTATGGTGATAAGTAACATACAAACCCGCCGTGGTATTTTCACTTAAACCTAAAAGGCTGGCTTTTCCATTATCCCAAAAGTGAATGTAAGAGAAAGTACAAAAAGTTGAAGTTTTATTATCTAATGCTCCATCGCCTTTAACTTGGTCCGCATCGCTTCCTGCATTGCCATAAAACATATCGCAATTGTGAACCCAAATGTGATCGTTGTCTTGTTGCATTCCTACATTATCTCCTGCGGTACTGTTACAGTTCATAAAACCTAAATTTCGAACTTCAATATTTGAGGCTGCTTTAAGACGAATTCCCATTCCATTTACAACCGCATCCGAACCAACACCTTCAATTGTAAGGTAACTTGCAGCGTTATTTGCGTTTTCTATAGTGATATCGCCACCTTCCATAACGGACATATCGGTTATGTTTCCAATTAAGCGAATGATAAACGGACGTGTATCTTTCCCTTTTTTAATGCCGTATAAAATATTTTGTAGACCAACACAAGGGTTTGTAGTAGCCCCAGTTATAGTAGCCGAAATTGTATTTTTGGTATTTTGAGTAATATAAAGAATTACCCAGTTTTGGGAGTACCATCAGCTTTATAAGCACCAGGAACTCGACCGCTATCAAAAGCAAAACCTGTTCGGTCTTGAGCTAAAACGGTTAAGCTTGAAGTTGTAGTTCCTATTCCTTTAACGCCTCCAATAACAGGTTTTATTGAAATGGAGTAGTTTCCAGCAGTTATTCCAAGTATATCCGCTCGGAAATAAGTACCATAACTGCGAATAAGTTGGGTGTCAATTTTTTTATCAAGTTGAGTACCACCGGTATAATACACATTATAGCTGTCAGCTCCAGCAACAGGTGACCATTCTACAAAAGCCGATTCGAGCCATCCTGAAGATTGAGTAATAGTTTGGGCGAAAAAATTCCCTGAAAACAGTAGGATTGTTAAGCAAAATAAAATTCTTTTCATTTTTTTTGAATTTAGCGTTAGTGAATTGGGAATTAAAGTTTATTAAATAAAAATGGTTATTCATGTCAAATTGTAATCGATTACTTAATTTAAGTAGTTTTTAAATTAGTTATAATGTAATCGATTGCGCAAATGTAGAATAAAATTTCAGTAATGCAAATAATTTACTAAATAATTAGCATAAAATAATTTTAAAGAGTTTTTTTTTCATTATATGTTTTTTTATGCAATGGTTTTTCAACTTATTTTATTGTTGTTAATTCAGATTTTGTTGATTGCAAGTAACAATAAATCAGCTGTGGTTGAGCAGGTTACTCATTTTCTGGTTTAGAATAAAATCCATCACATAAATAGGGTGTTCTAAGTTGCGGTTTGAAATGGTATTTCTTTTTTAAATACTCTATTTGAACTTTGTTTACACAAGGTAATTTACCATTTGCTGTTCCATAAAAGAAAAAGTTTTCTTT
>JAAFGY010000141.1 GCA_010365135.1 Flavobacterium sp. | reverse complement strand
ATATTAATTTAAAAAAAATTAAGAAATAGAAAAAAACCTGATTAATATCTAGAACTTCTTAATCCTCGTATGGTGAATCCATAATCTTATCTAAATTATTGAATATAGGTAAATTGATTTATTTTTTTTTAAATCTAACCCCATAAAATATTAAATTTAGAATAGGAAATAATGCTATAATATTCCCTAATCCCAAGCAAAAAGAGATTAATAAAACACTTAATGGTACAGTTATTAATATCAATAAAAAGAAGCTAATATCAGAATCTAGTAACATTGTGTTGTTTAAAATATAAAAAAAAGTAAAATGAGTAACATAAATAACTAATGAATTTCGACCGCTTTTACATAAATAATTATCAATTTTTTTATCAAGAATTACTCGTTGAGATAAATTATAAAACAAAACTATAGCTAATAGTGAGATAATAACTTTCAATCCTTTCATAATAGCTGTATCCGCTTCAGAAAAATTATAATGCCCGATTATTAACATGAATAAAACTGCCGCCATAGTAGCTAAATTAATATTTTTTACTATTTTTTTTAAAATTTGATATCTGGAAAGAAAAACACCAACCATAAAAAAACAAAAGTTTAATAGAAATGTCATAATACCATTGTTATTTTGAAAAAATGAAAATCCTACAAAAAAAAGTACTATCGAAAATAAAATCGCAATGTCAATAAAAATTTTAGTTTTATTATTTATTAAACTTGAAAACACAAAAAAAACAGAATAAACGACTATTACTTCAAACAACATTTTCAAAAACCAAAGACCGGGATTTAAAACTTCACTATAAATAATATTACTTAGCATATTAAAACTAAAATCTTTAGTAGCAGTAAAAAAATAGCAATGAATTAATGGCCAAGAAATCATAGGAATTAGGAGTGAAATTGCTTTATTTTTATTATAAATAAAATAACTTTTAACCGAATCTATTTTTGTTGTTAGATTAGCTACATATCCACTTAAAAAAAAGAAAAAAGGCATGTGGAAGGAATAAATAATCTGAAATAAAACATTATGATTAGAGTTAAAAACATTATAAGAAATAATATGCCCCTCTACTACTAAAAATATAGCAAACCCTCTTAATCGATCGATATATAACAACCTTTCTTTCATCTGATTCTATTTCAACTTTAATAAATAATTATAAATACCCACAAAAGTGATGGCTTCTTGACATCGCCTATTTTTTATTTTAATTATCAGTTTATATAAATTCATTCACTTTACATTACAGAATTAGCTATATACAAAAGTTACCTATATTGTTATTTAAATTTATTTCCTTTTAAAAGAATTATTTACTAGAAACAACATCTTGGTCTTTAGGTTTATTATTAATATTCTTTCTTCAGCAGTTAATGCCAAAAGCCAAATGAAAGCCAAATAAGAAATAACACTAACCATACATACCACAACAAACTGTATAAATTCATGAGCAATCAAAAAAACCGGACAAATTGAAACAATTAAAGCAAGCGAAAATGTTAAAAAACATTTGAATACAATATTCTTAAAAAAATCAACCACCTGCAAACCACAATTAATTTTGGCAAAATAAATCACAACAAATAGAATTAGAAGTGAAAAAAACATAAAAACCAAATAAAGATAGTAAGCAGGAAATCCAAAACTAAATAATATATAAGAGACAATTATTGGAGTTATAAATAAAACCGAAATTACTATCTGAAATTTTTTGATGTTTCCGACCGCCCCTAAAGCATTTGTCAAAGGAATATATAGTTGTTCAATTAAATTTCTAATTAACAACAATCTACAAAAAATAATAGTAAACTCAGGAACATCTTTGAGCCATAAATTTAAAATATAGGGCATTTTAATCAAAAAAGGGATATAAAGAAAACTAAGCAAAAAAAAAGCAATTTTGGTTCCTCCCAAAGTGGCTTTTAACATCATAGCTCTATTTCCGGCTCCTTCACTTTTATCAATCAATGGATTCAAAGCTTTACTAAGTGTTACGGAAAAAACTCCCAACTGACCACTGATTTGAGCCGCTATACCTTGTGCCGCATTGACCACAGTACCAAAAAAAATATTGATTACAATTCCTACTCCATAATTGGCAATCATACTACTAGCAGACCCTAAAAGAGACCAACCTGCAAAACTGCTAATTTCTTTCATCAAATTTTTTTCGTAATATTTACGAAAATTCAACACACATTCAACATAAAAACGATGGCAATACATCCGTCGCAAAATAAGCAAAAAGATGGATAAGGCTGCCATCAAAAATCCATAAGCCATTAAATGATCCAAATCGCTATAAGTAATGTATAAAGCTATTACTAATTTTAGTATGGATTCGATAATCCCTAAAACAGCATAGAACAGCATATTTTCGTGGGAAGTAATAACTGCTTCATAAGGTACTGACAGAACCGTGAAAAAAGTACTTGCCACCATAAAATGGTAGATTATTTTGGCTACTTCAAGCCGTTCTGGCGCAATATTTAATATCCCATTTAAAAAAAAATAACCGGCAATTTCCAAAACCAAAACCATCAACACAGCAATTCCAGCGTGCAAAATGGTACTCATGTTAAATATGCGCTTGATCTTCTCTAAATCGCACTCGCCCTGAGCATAGGACATAAATCGCTGTGTAGCTACAGCCATAGAACCGTTCAAAAAACCAAGCATTGCAATCACACCACCTACTACATTGAACAACCCGAAATCAGCTACGCCCAAAGCAGCTAAAACCAATCGAGTAGCATACAGCGATATAAAAACGGTAATCGCCATCCGCGCATAAAGTATTCCGGTATTTTTAGCTACACGATGAGCTGCTTGCATTTAAGGTTGTTTTTGGGGTTATTTGATGAATTGATTAAACGGTTAATTTGGTTATTTTTAAATGGTTATTTGTCCTCTAACCGATTTAACTTTTCTAAACAATTAAACTTCTCTAAACAATAACACTTTTTCACTATCTATTATACTTTTTATTCAGCCCGTCATCCTGAGCTTAGCCTGCCCTGAGCATACCGAAGGGCAAACCAATTCAACTTTTCAATCTCCCCCCGTTACCCTGAGCTTGTCGAAGGGTCGAAGGACTAAACGATTTAACTTTTCAATCTCCTCGTTTCCCTGAGCGCAGTCGAAGGCCTAAACGATTAAACTTGTCCCCCTGAGCGCAGTCGAAGGGCTAACCAATTAAACTTTTTCTAAACGATTAAACCGTTACCAAGAGTTTGCCGAAGAGTCGAAGGGCTATATCAAAAAGTTCTCTAAGTTATCTCGGTGTATAATTTTAAATTGACTTCCGGGATAGGTCGCCAAAAAAAGTTTTGGGATCTTGTGTTTAGCATCAGGATTCCATTTGAATTCAAAAGCGGTTAAAACCCCATTTTGTTCCTCAATATAATCAATTTCTTTTTGCTCTTTTGTACGCCAATACCAAGAATTTCTCCAATTTTGGGAATATTGCGAGTATTTTATTCGCTCGGATACTATAAAATTCTCCCATAAAGCTCCCACATCTGTCCGAAGTTCTACTTGATTAAAATTTGCAATCAAAGCATTTCGAATGCCATTGTCATAAAAATAGATTTTTCTGCTTTTTTTAAGTTCCGATCGAAGATTTCTACTGAAAGAACCTAATCTAAAAATAATAAAAGTCTTCTCTAATACTTCTATGTATTTTTCAACTGTTTTTGCATCAAGCCCAGTGAGCTGTGACAATTCATTGTATGATACTTGAGAACCCACTTGATAAGCCAATCCTTGCAACAATTTGATAAGCTGTTGTGGTTTTTTTATTTGCTCCAACAATAGCACATCTTTATACAAATAACTATTGGAGAGTTGTTTGAGTATTTCGTTTTCAATTCCTGCATTATTGATCACATCGGGATAATATCCATAGACCATGCGGTGTGCCAGGAGCCGCTTTTCTTCTAACAAACCATGATGTGCCACCATTTCACCAAAAGAAATGGGATACATCTGGTATTCCCACTTGCGCCCGGTCAGGGGTTCATTGAGTTTGTTGGCCAATTCAAAAGAAGAGCTACCGGTGACAACCAATTGAACTTCGGGAATTTGATCGGTGATGAGCTTCATACGCAGCCCTATTTCGTGAATACGCTGAGCTTCATCAATAATAATTATTTTTTTTGTGCCAAAAATGGCTTTCAGCCGAGTGGCTGAAATACTTGCAAAAAGAGCCTGAACATCTAGTTCATCTCCATTCAACCACAATAGGTCTTCCGAAGAACTAAAAAGCGTTTTTAACAAAGTGGTCTTTCCAACTTGTCGCGCACCAAGCAAAACAATTGCTTTTCCGGTATGAAGCTTGCTTTTTAGTGTTTTTTCGAGTATTCTATCTATCATGATATAGGATTATAAAACACAAACATACGTATTTTATGGATTTAAATCCGTAAAAATAGCAACTTTAACGGATTTAAATCCCGAAAAGTCATAATATATAAGTTAACCATTGAAATTAGAGGATTACATTTATAGTATAACAGTACCTCGTAATTCGTATCTCGTAATTCGTACCTCGTAATTCGTACCTCGTAATTCGTACCTCGTAATTCGTACTTCGTACTTTCTCCTGCCTTCTCTCCTAGTACTCCAAATCACCTTTTTTTCAATACAAAAAACCAAACAACCACAGTGGTATGGTATTTCCCATTCCGTACTCAACATCATCTACCACAAGATACCCTTGCTCTTGATTCCTGATCTGACGCTTATTTTTTGACTTTCCACCTACTTCAAATACGTATTGGCGATCTACTAAAAAATCAGTTTCTTCTATAAATTCGACCGTATGGGCAACACTCAATTGATTTAGAAAAAAAGTTTCTCGTATATTCCCGATATTAGCCTGACTCGGTGATAATGCATATTGGAAATTTGTGTTCTCTAAAAATATTTTGTTGGGTTTTTGCAGTTGCGTGATTCCTTTGGCATCTTTGTATAAATTCCGAGTAATATGGGCTTCCTCCAAAAAATACAAATAACTCACAAAAGTATTTCTGTTTACCCCAATCCGCTCGCTCAATTTGCTAACGTTGGGCACAAAAGGCACCGATTCTGAAATAATTTGCAACAGCTGCTTCAATTTAGACACATAAGCGATTTCCACTTTTCGCAACAGTGGTAATTCTATTTCAAGAATAAGATTAATTACCTCTTCTATTCGCTGAAAATAAAGCGCAGGAACTTCCTGAAAAAATGGATAATATCCTTGCTTCAAATAACTTGAAAAATATTCTAACGGTTTTATATGGGTATTTATTTGCCTGCTAATCGCTAAATGATCCTCCAAAATAGCGTTTAAACTATAACTTGGCAATTGCAATCCTAATTTTAGATTCAAAAATTCACGATACGATAAACCTTGCATCGTATAAACTATGGCTCGCCTACTTAAATCTGCCCTGGCATTGAGTATTTCTAATAATGAAGAAGCGGTGAAAACAATTTTAAGTTCGGGATAATCATCGTATATATTTTTTAATTCTTGGGACCAATTGGGGTATTTATGTACTTCATCCAAAAAAAGGAATTTACCCCCTTGTTTTATAAATTGATCTACCAAGGAACTAAGGGTATGATCTGCAAACCAAATGTTATCTAAACTTACATACAAACTGGATTGATCTACAGGGATGTTTTTTTTGATATATTGCAAAATCAAAGTGGTTTTGCCGACTCCTCTAGCTCCTTTTATTCCTATTAATCGCGCTTCCCAGCGAATGGTATCCATTAAACTCCTAGTGAAATCCATTGGAGTAGCCTCAATTTTACGAATAAATTTTTCTTGCAGCTCTTTCACAATTGCTTTCTTTATATAGCAAAAATAACAATATTTTGCTTATCAGACCTGTCAAAAATACTATTTTTTTTATTTCATTAAAAAATAGCACCCTTATTTAAAAAGTTAAGTGTTTATTAGGTTAGTTGGTTAACTGTTTCCTAACCAATTAAACTTTTCTAAACCTTTTTTAAACTTTTTTAAGCGATTAAACTTTTCCTAACCAATTATCGAACATCGGTCATCGAGGTGTGAATTTACCTTATCATTCGACTTTAACTATAAGTTTCCAATACCCGCTTTTTGAACTCCCCACCCTCGATAAGAGTTTTTTATCTTTCAGTTTAGCTATGTTTTCTTTTATTTTCCGTTGGGATATATTTAAAGCAATATTCTTTGCGTTAGCTGTAAATGTACATCCATTTCTTGAGCCGATATTTTTTTATTGGATTGTATTAATTGCAGTAGCTGCATTTCTCTTTCTACGACATCTGCAGTTTGGCTTTCGATTGTTGTTGTATTTTTTTCATTGCAATTGATATTGCCATTGCCATAGCGATTTTCAATTTTAGAAATAGATCTTTTTTAAAATTAAATGGATTTGTACTTGTGCATATTTTTCATAAAATTGACTGTATAACCTTTGCATACGTTTATTTTTTTCAAAAATACATAAAAACATCAATACACTGATGCTTTTTTATTATATTTACATCAATCCATTGATGTTTTGTCGGTTTTTTTTTAAATGAGGCTTTTTAGATAAATGGTTCTAAACTGCAAAAAATTTTAATAACCTGAGTTCGATTATCATTTATCATTTGAATCGTAACGTATTGATTAAGATTTATTTATATCAAATCAATTGCGTCCGGCTTTAGCCCGATGGTAAAATTTACCAAATGAATAAGCCTTTAGTCAAAATTTAATTAAAGTTTGGCTCAACCCGCCACCCAGAGCTTGTCAAAACTAACCGATTCAAAATCTGCCTTCTCACCTCGTACCTCGTAATTCGTAATTCGTACTTTCTCCTGCCTTCTGCCTTCTGCCTTCTCCTCGTACTTCGTACTTCGTACCTCGTACCTCGTACCTCAAATTACCCTCTCACCTTCTTCAAGATTTCCAAATCACTCGCCACCATCTCTTTCACCAATCCAGCAAGGTCATATTGAGGTTTCCAACCCAAACGTTTCGATTTGCTAGGATCACCAATCAACAAATCAACTTCGGTAGGGCGGTAATATTGTGGATCAACTCGCACTACTATTGTACCTATTGGCAATTGATACTCTGGATTGTTACAAGCGACTATCTTGGCAATTTCATTTTCATTTTCTCCCTCAAAGGCCAATTCTATTCCAGCTTCAGCAAAAGAATAACGCACAAAATCTCGTATGTAAGTGGTGACTCCTGTGGCAATGACATAGTCTTCGGCTACATCTTGTTGCAAGATGCGCCACATAGCTTCTACATAATCTTTAGCGTGTCCCCAGTCTCTTTGCGAGTTCAAGTTTCCCAAATACAAACAATCTTGAATACCCAAAGCAATGGCTGCGGTCGCCATAGTAATTTTTCGGGTAACAAAAGTTTCCCCTCTTCTTGGAGATTCGTGGTTGAACAAGATGCCATTACAAGCATAGATACCATAGGCTTCACGGTAGTTTTTGGTGATCCAAAAACCGTATATTTTCGCTACTCCGTAAGGAGAACGTGGATAAAACGGTGATTGCTCATCATAAAAACCCGCCGCATTTTTATTTTCAGCTAAACCTCCATACAATTCAGAAGTAGAAGCTTGATAAATTCTAGTTTTCTTTTCAAGACCAAGGATTCGTACGGCCTCTAATATTCTTAAAGTACCTATACCGTCTACATTGGCAACATATTCTGGTGAATCAAATGAAACCTTTACATGAGACATTGCCCCAAGATTGTAAATTTCATCCGGTTGTACTTCCTGAATAATCCGAATCAGGTTGGTAGAATCAGTCAAATCACCATAATGCAATTTAAAATTCACATTATTTTCATGTTGATCCCGATACAAATGATCAATTCTCTGGGTATTGAAAGAGGACGCTCTTCTCTTAATCCCGTGAACCATATATCCTTTTTCTAATAATAATTCAGCTAAATAAGAACCGTCCTGACCAGTGATCCCTGTAACAAGTGCTGTTTTTTGTAGTGTAGTACTCATATCTTTTTATTATTTGACTTTTGTGTTTCTAATTTACTTAAATGGTATAATCACTTAATTGTTTTCCTTCCTAATCTGAACAAAACCCTCTCCTTCTAACTTCGAATTTCAAAACTCTTTCCCCATCAAATTAAGCAAGGTTTTTTCCGTCACTTCGATGTTTAATTTTTTACAAAAAAAGCAATATAAAACAAAGTAATATATAGGGCAGCACTCCTAATTCCCCACTTGAGAAAGGCTAGGCGTCTGTTATATAAATAATTGTTATTCCATATTATATTTAGCCTCCTGCCTCCCGCCTTCTTCTCCTGCCCTCTGCATTCTGCATTCTGCCTCCTGCCCTCTGCCTTCTGCCTTCCTGCCTTCTCCTCGTACCTCGTAATTCGTACTTCGTACTTCGTACTTCGTACTTCGTACTTCGTACCTCTTACCTCGTACCTCGTCTTACATTTTCACTTCCTTAATCCCATCAACATTCTCCAAAAACCAATCATAAGTCCTTTGAATCCCTTCCTCTAAATCTACTTTATGCTGCCAACCTAAATCATGCATTTTTGAAATATCCATCAGTTTTCGTGGAGTACCATCAGGTTTCGTGTCATCCCAAATGATTGCTCCTTGATGTCCTGTGATTTTTTGAATGGTTTCAGCCAATGCTTTAATGGTCAAATCTACTCCAGTTCCTATATTATACAAATAGTCGGGCAATTTATTTTCCAAAGCAAAAACCACGGCCGCAGCCATATCATCCACAAATAGAAATTCTCTTAATGGTGTTCCGCTACCCCAAAGTGTTACAGGAGCCTGGTTATTTTCCTTAGCCTCGTGAAATTTCCGCATCATAGCTGGAAGTACGTGCGAGGTGTTCAAATCAAAATTATCGTGAGTGCCGTACAAATTGGTAGGCATTAAACTAACATAATCTTTACCAAATTGTTTGCGAATCGCTTGACAGGCTTTTACGCCGGTAATTTTGGCAATAGCATACCATTCGTTAGTAGGTTCCAAATCGCCCGTAAGCAAATATTCCTCCTTCAGCGGCTGAGGCGCTAATCGAGGATAAATACAAGAACTCCCCAGAAAAATAAACTTTTCAGTACCCGCTTGCAACGCCGAATCAATAAGATTGTTCTGAATTTGCAAATTTTCCATGATAAAGGGGTAAGGATAAGTATTATTAGCCAATATCCCTCCTACTCGTGCTGCAGCGTCGATGATTACATCCGGCTTTTCAGCCGAAATAAAATCCCGAACCGCTTGTTGATTTCTCAAATCCAGTTCAGCACTAGATACTCCAATTAAATTAGTATATCCTTTTTGAATAAGTGTTCTCCAAATTGCAGAGCCCACCATACCTCGATGTCCCGCAATATAAATTTTTGAGTCTAAGTTCATGATAATTATACTTTTATGATTCTAAACATTTTATAACCAAATCATCTTTCAAATAACCAAATAACCAAATAACCGATTAAACAATTTAACAGTGAACCAATTAACTGGCGAACGAAAGTACTATAAATCATTCCATCTGCAATCGCCGTTCAAATCAACCAGTTATTTAATTTTACAGTTAACCAATTAAGCAGCTAGTCAATTAAACAGTTTATCAATAACCAATTAATAATTAAATAGTTAACCCATTAAACAATCAAAGAAATAACCCATTAAACCGCTAACCAATTAACCAACTCTAAAACCCATGGCTTCGCCATTCCCACTCACAACTTAGAGCGTGGAAAAAGAGCAAAATTTTTGAATGCAAAGATACCAACAAAAAGCAATAGTACCATAGGTTTGTATTCCACTCTCCTCAACAAATAATATAAATGGCGCATCCACAAATCATAAGTACAACCCTGTCAGTTTATTACGTTTTTAATAATGCTATTATTTTTGTTAATTATTTATTAAAATCTGTGAATTTTGAAAGTTAAACCAAGAAAATAAAACAATAAACGGAAACCCCTTAACTCATAACCCATAACTCA
>JAAFGY010000140.1 GCA_010365135.1 Flavobacterium sp. | reverse complement strand
CGATATGAAAATAATATTGTCTATACCAAGAACAATTTCCAAAAAGGTCAATGTTAGCAAAGCTATCCAGGCGTCTGGGTTTAAAAATACTTCCATATTATTGAGTTATGAGTTATGAATTATAAGTTATATTTATTTTGAAATTTTTTCAACGATTCCTCGTTGTTTTTTATTGCTTCCTACAAGTCCGAATTCAAAAGTATAGGTTTTTTTCGAGGTAGTCAAAATTTTCATAGTAATTGCCTTTTTTTCTTCCATGTTTTTGGGATGAATTTTTTGTAAAATATATTCACAATCACTTACCCATCGAATGTTTGAAGTGTCAGTTTTGCCTTCAAAAGTTTCAATTTCAATGCTGTCTTTGCGTTCAAAAACCGTAGTTTTTTTGACGCCATCTACTTTATATTCAAATTTGAATTTCCCTGTTTTGAAATCTTTGCAATTGTGTTCTACATTATAACAGGACATTAATGTCAATAGAGGGATGAGAAAGATTATTTTTTTCATTAGATAACTATATGAAAACCAGTGGTTTTTTTAAAAAACCTATTAGGTTTGTTGTTTTATTTTAATTTATTCAACTCATCATCGGTAAAATGCTGAATGCTTCTTTCTTTAGAAAACTTTTCCGAGTTGTAACTTATTGATTTATTTTTTGGAATAGATAAACTTGTCCATTCGCTTTTTTTCAACATTTTAGCATAGAAAACAATTTGACCAATGTGATATGAATAATGCGCTAATTGACGGTTTATCGCTTCAATAACAGTATGTCCTTCGTTTCGAATGTAGATAATCTGCGAAAGTTGTTCGGCTTGTAGCCCATTCAAAGCATCCAAAAAACAATCCCAGCCTTTGTTCCAATTATCAAATAATTCTTCTTTAGTTTTAATAGAGTCAACAAATTCATCATCGCGATTACGCCATTCTTTCTCACCATCTGAAGTTAGAAAATCGGTCCACCGCGAAAGCATATTTCCCGAAAGATGCTTTACAATCGTAGCAATACTATTGGTTTCTTCGTTTATGGAAACAAAAAGCTGTTCGGGTTCGAGCTGATCCATCGCTTTTTCTCCCAGTATTTTATAATAAAGAAACTGCTTTTTTGCACTTGCTAAATAGGAATTTGTTGCTTCCATTTTTACTCGATTTTAATATTATACTTATCCAAAAGTCCTACAATTCCTTGGGTCGAAAACTTGGCTTTTCGCATCGGGTTAAATTCGGGATCAATTTTATAATTTGTCGCTGTTCTAAAATCGACTCCAGCCAATTGAGTGTCACTAAAAAGAGCGTTTTCTAAATTGCAATTTTCAAAACTCGAATTCGTGAGATTCGTTCCAATAAAAGAAACCTCTTTCAGCGAACAGGTATTGAACTTCGTTTTCGGCATTTTCTTATTGGCAAAAGACGAATAATCCAAAACACATTCCTGAAAACTCGCGCCAAACATAAAATCGGCACAAGAATTAAATTGAATTCCCAGCAATTTGCAGGTTTTGAAATGCACCGTTTTCAAGCTCGTTCCGTCCAGCTGCATCATCGATAAATTGCAATCTATAAATTCGCAATCCATAAAAGTATTGTTGTAGAAATTGCTATTCGAGAAATCACAGTTTTTAAAAATACAATCTTCAAACTCCCGATTATTAACTTTTTTGTCCATAAACGATACTTTTTCGAACGTTTTATGTGTGTGTATGAGATTTTCCATTAGTCGTTAAATAAACTTTGCATCATTATTTTTAAACCCAAAAACATCAAATAAACGGCACCAAAACAAGTAACGATTCCAAGTCCTAAAACCAAATAGTGCCAATCATTTTGCTTGTTGATAAACGCATTATAAATTAATCCGGGACCAATAAAAAGCAAAGGCAAAGCCAAAGCTAATTTTTTTATTCCTTTGGATAATAGTTCTTTGTTAGTTGACATTTTAATAGTTTAATTGGTTGTTTAATATATTAACAAATGCATTCGATATAAGTATCTTTTGCAATAATCAATCTTGAATTTTCTATTTCTGATTGGATTTTATCCCAATTATCATTAAAATATTGGTGCAATTGCTTCAAAGAGCAATTACCTAATTGAAAATAAATTATTTTGGGAGCGTTTTTTGCAACCAAAAAACGGTGATAGAAATCAGTGTCTTTTGTGAGAATTACCAATTTATTTTTAAAGGCATAATTCCATATTTCAGTGTCGCTCATTTGTAAATCAATGTCGGATACAAATGCAAAACGATCCTCATTAAAGAAACTGAAATATTTTGGAAGATTTACATCAACTAAAAATGAAAAACTCATAGTTAACTAGCTAATGGTATGTCATTTTTAGTAGTAGAAAGATTTTTCAGGGCAAATGCTATACAAGCCTGAATATCTTCTTTTTCGAGAAATGGATACGCTTGTAAAATAGTTTCCACAGAATCTCCTGCCGACAAATACTGTAATATGGTTTCTACAGAAATTCTCATTCCTCTTACCGTTGGTTTACCATTACAAACGTCTGGTTTTATGGTAATTCTCTCTAAAACAGTTGCTTCCATTGTAATTGTTTTTACAAATTTAGTAAATTAATTCTATAAAAGTTTAAATAAAATATGCCAAAACAATCCCAAAAATAATCATCGAAACTTTGGCTACATTGAACTTGTGTCCTTCGCTACTTTCGAAGATAATGGTGGACGAAATATGGAACAAAATCCCGATGACAACAGCGGTAATTTCCGCAAAATAGTTGTTCAATATTGGAAAATAGTTGGACAATAAAGTTCCCATCGGTGTCATCACTGCAAAGGTAATCATGAAGACAAAAATAACTTTTTTGTCGAGTTGAGCATTGATGAAAAACATCGTCAAAATGATGGCAATTGGCAAATGATGAATGGCAATTCCCAACGCTAGACTATGATGATGACTCACCGGAAATCCTTCGAGAAAGGCGTGAATACAAAGGCTGATAAAAAGTAACCAAGGCATTTGTTCCATTTTTTCGTGACCGTGAACGTGACCGTGTTCAGCACCTTTGGAGAAAAATTCTAAGATGATTTGGAACAAAATTCCCGCCATTATAAAGAGTCCAATGTTAGGATTATGGCTTTCATAAACGTCCGGCAACAAATGCATTACAGTTAATGATAGTAAAAATGAACCGCTGAAAGCCAACAATAATTTAAGGTTGGTTTTGTTTTTTGGTTTCAAAAACAAAGCAATACTATAACCTAAAAGGACTGAAAATAAAGGTAGAAGGTAGTTCATATTTTGTTTAATCGTTTAAAAGTTTAAAGTGGTTTAAGGTTTAAAATTGCTTAAAAGTTTAATTTAGAGATGGTCAATTACAAAATCAACAATGTTTTTTCTAGCATTAAACCACTTTAAACTTTTTTTAAACCTTTAAACTTTTTAAAGCCTATTTAAATATCATAATTAATCGTTCGCTATCGGCTTTGTGGAATTTTTTCAATTTGTAATCTCCAAAAATATCTAAGAGATAAATTCCCGCTTCTTCCATCATTTCTTCAAAATCTTTTAAAGTCAATGCTTTTACTTTTTCGGTAAAATGAAATTGCTCGCCCTGATCTTCAAAGTCAATTTCTTTGTAAATATGGCCGTCACTAACATAGCGTTTGATGTGAAAGTCAATGTTTTCGACCGTTTTTACCTCTTCAGGAACAAGATTATCGATAACTTGGTTCACATTCATAAAGTCGATTACGGCAAAACCGTGTTCGGTCAAACTGTCTTTCATCGCCTTCAAAGTCGTCAGATTATCTTCGTCCTTTTCGAAGTAACCAAAACTGGTAAACAAATTAAAAATAGCGTCAAACTTGTCTTCGAAAGTTTCTCGCATATCGTGAACCTGAAATTGCAAGGTTTTATTTTGGTTTTTATTGGCTTCGGCAATGCTGTTTTCGGACAAATCAGCGCCCACAACTTCGTAACCCAATTGATTCAAATAAATGGAATGGCGTCCTTTGCCACAAGCCAAATCGAGCACTTTTGCCTTCTCCGGAAGATTGAGGTAATGCGTCAGATTATCCATAAAAATCTGGGCTTCTCTATAATTTCTTTCTTTATAAAGGATATGATAATAGGGAGTGTCAAACCAGGAGGCAAACCAGTTGTGTGTTTTGGATTTTTGAGAATTCGGCATTTATTCTTTTTCTATTAATTCAATTCCTGCAAATTTAGTGTATTTTTGCACCGAATACTTGATTTTACAATGGAAAATAATTTTAGAATGATTGCCAAAACCTTTTTTGGTTTTGAAGAAATACTAGCAAACGAATTGAAAATGCTGGGTGCACAAGATGTGGAGCAAGGCGTAAGAATGGTAAGTTTCAAAGGAGACAAAGGTTTTATGTATAAGGCGAATTTGTCTTTGAGAACGGCTTTGAAAATCCTGAAACCTATTTATTTCTTCAAAGCAAGAGATGAACAGTCTTTATATAAAGGGATTGCGGGAGTAAATTGGTCGAAATTTCTTAGTGCCAATCAAACTTTTGTGATTGATGCCACCGTGCATTCGGAGTATTTTAATCATTCGGAATTTGTTTCCCAAAAATGTAAAGATGCCATTGTAGACCAGTTTCGCGAAAGAACAGGTCAACGTCCAAGCATCGAGAAAATTCATCCCGATTTAAGAATTAATATTCACATCGACAAAGACCAAGTTTCTGTAGCTTTAGACACTTCTGGAAATTCTTTGCATCAAAGAGGATACAGAACGGCGACGAATATTGCTCCAATTAATGAAGTATTGGCAGCGGGAATTCTGTTGCTTTCGGGTTGGGACGGGCAAGGTGATTTCTTGGATCCAATGTGTGGTTCGGGAACTTTTTTGGCGGAAGCCGCAATGATTGCTTGCAATATTCCAGCAAACATCAACCGAAAGGAATTTGCTTTCGAGAAATGGAATGATTGGGACAATGATTTGTTTGATCAAATTATGGATTCTTTGATGAAGAAAATCAGGGAGTTTCATTACACCATAAAAGGATTTGACAAAGCACCATCGGCAGTTTTGAAAGCGAAAGACAATATCAAAAACGCTAATCTGGATGAATACATTACCATCGAGGAAAGAAATTTTTTCGATACTGAAAAAACGACGCAAGGCAAATTACATATGGTTTTCAATCCTCCTTATGACGAAAGATTGGACATTCATATGGAAGAATTTTACAAAAACATTGGAGATACTTTAAAGAAAAATTATCCAGGAACGAACGCTTGGTTCATCACCGGAAATCTAGAAGCTTTGAAATTTGTGGGATTAAAACCTTCCCGAAAAATCAAACTTTTCAACGCTAGCATTGAAGCAAGATTGGTAAAATACGAAATGTATGAAGGCAGCAAGAGAACGAAGTTTCAGACAACAGATGACAGTGTTCGGTAATCAGTTTTTAATTTTAAACTAAAAAAAAATGACCAAATTACAAGTACGTGCTTTTCTATATCAACTAGGTTGTTTTGCGATATTATTTATATCAATCCAATATCTGGTGGTAAGATTTACGAATCTAACCGGTTTGTGGATTCCCATGACTGCTTTTGTGTTGGGAACTATTTTATCTCCAAAATTTCAGGCAGCCAAAACTAAAGACGGTGAGAAATTATTTATGTCTTGGCTATTTATAAAAGGAGTTAAAGAGATAGGGTAGGAGAATTACGAATTTTGGCTCTACTCGAATTTTTTAATTGCTTCGCTTATTGCTCGGATCTTAATTTTTAATTTTTAATTTTCTTCGGCTTTACCGTCTTTTTATACAAGGGAACAAAGTAGGTAACCGTATAATTGAATCCCGCTCCAAAATTTCCAGCATAAGTCCTGTTGAATCCCGGAATATAAAGATTCTCGAAGTTGTCGCTCGGTTTTTTGTCGGTAATCAGAACATTCATGCGAAGACTGAAGCCTACGAAAATATTATTGATGACTTTTACTTTTACGCCCGCCACCACTTCAAGCCAGCTGGCGGTTAATCCACTGAATGTTTCTCCGGAAGGTTTCCAAGGCATTTCACCCCAGTAAGGATCAGCGTTGTAGGTTTTATAGCTGTTTAATCGTTGGTTAAATGTGCTAAAACCACCTCGCAATCCAATGGAGATAATGTTCTCCATATCCAACCAGTTTTCGTACCCATTATAATCAAAACCTGCTTTTATGTATGTGCCTTTGGCGGTGGTATTTAGTCGGTCATCTTCGGTAGTTTTATTTTCGCTTCCAACTTCAGCAGCTAGAAAATATTTTTTTGTCAGGCGGTAATCTCCTACTAATTCGATTCCTTTATAATTCGAATCGTATAAACCACGAGTCAGTTTATACAAATCAACTCCCACACGAAGACCATAACGATCCTTTTTTACGGGAATAATGGTGTCGGTTTTGGTTGATGTTACAGGCGTCGCTTTGGCTTGATTTGGTGTTTGCGGAATCTCGCCTTCAGTTTTCTCTCTTTCGGAGGAAGTTTTGTTTGGAATAGTGTCTTGCGCCTGGACCAAAAACAACGACATCAAAAGCCAAATACTAAAAAAATACTTTAATGTGTGTTTCATTTTCGTTATCTATGTTACTTTTTTCGACCGAAATAGCTTGCATCCATTTTAATTTTGTAGCTGGTACTGCAATATGCACAGTAGGATTGCTTGTAAAAGTAAAAAGGGTTTTAAATCCACAAGCTCTCGACACAAAAACATCTTTTGTGGTATAATTAAACGTTATTTGATCTGTGTCAATTAACGTAGGATTTGCACTTGTTGCATTTAGGATAAAACGATAAGTGGTAGTTTCCGCATTCGTCTTTAAAGGAATGGAAATAGTGTTTCCGTTGGTCACATATTTGGAATCATCGGTCGCGGAGGGATTAAATACAATGCCTTCGGTCATTCCTTCACCTATAACCTTCAAATTATTGACATTTTTTGGGATTGAAGCGTTATCATAATCATAAAAAGCAATGACCAGTCTGGGAGTTGTAGGAGTATTGGCATCGCAAATATCATCTTTCTCACAACTGGAAGAAGTGAATAGCACAAGTAATAAAAGCGTAATTATTTTTTTCATAAATCTTTAAATATCAATAGCAATGGCTAAAATCAATTTCAACTACTCCCAAAATCTGAAATCTGCAATCTGCAATCTGAAATCTAATTTCTCCTCTCCAAAAGTACAACATTTTCTACGTGATGCGTTTGCGGAAACATATCTACGGGTCGAACACGAGTCACTTGGTATTTTTCGTCCATCAAGGCTAAATCTCGAGCTTGTGTTGCCGAGTTGCAGCTAACATAAACAATTTTTGAGGGTTCAATTTTCATGATTTGTTCAATCACATCTTTGTGCATTCCGTCTCTGGGTGGATCAGTAATGATTACATCAGGTTTGCCGTGTTGCGCAATAAAACTTTCGTTGAAAACCACTTTCATATCGCCTACATAAAACTCGCAGTTGTTAATATTGTTGCGTTCGGCATTGGCTTTGGCGTCAACAATCGCTTCGGGAACGCTTTCTACTCCAATGACTTTTTTGGCATTTTTAGAAACGAATTGGGCGATTGTTCCCGTTCCGGTGTATAAATCATACACAATTTCAGTACCAGAAAGTCCAGCGAAATCTCGAGTAATTTTATACAATTCGAATGCTTGGTCTGAATTGGTTTGGTAAAAAGATTTGGCATTAATGCTGAACTTTAGACCTTCCATTTCTTCCAAAATGTAATCTCTTCCTTTATATAATTTTATATTTTGATCGTATAAAGTATCGTTTGCTTTGTTATTCACCACATATTGCAGGGAAGTAATCTGAGGAAATTTTTCGTAAATATGGTCTAAAATCAATTCTCTTCCCGCTTTATCATTTTCGAAAAACTGAAGTAAAACCATAATTTCACCTGTGGAAGAAATACGCATCATCAAAGTTCTTAGCAAACCGTCATGATTTCTCGGATTGAAAAAAGTGAGATTGTTTTCATTGGCGAAAGCCCGAATTTCGTTGCGAATCGCATTGGATGGATCTTCCTGCAAATGGCATTTATTGATGTCCAAAATCTTGTCCCACATTTTCGGAATATGAAAACCTAAAGCGTTTCGGTTGCCTAAATCTTCAGTGCTATCAATTTCTTGTTCGGTCAACCAACGACTGTTGGAAAAAGAAAACTCCATTTTGTTTCTATAAAAGAACTGTTTTTCAGAACCCAAAATCGGTTCAAATTCTGGAAGTTCTATTTTTCCAATGCGTTGCAAATGGTTTTTCACTTCATTTTGTTTGTAGTACAATTGCTGGCTGTAGTTCATATTCTGCCATTTGCAACCGCCACAAACACCAAAATGTTCGCAAACGGGATCAATTCGATGTTCCGAAAATTCGTGAAACTTCACGGCTTTTCCCTCATAATAAGATTTGCGTTTTTTGAAAGTTTGAACATCAACCACATCACCGGGAACAACATTAGGAATAAAAATTACTTTTCCATCTGGGGCTTTTGCCACCGAAACGCCTTTTGCACCAGCATCAAGGACTTTTATATGATCAAAAACGATCTTGTCTGTATTTTTCTTAGCCATAGCGCAAAAATAAGGCTTTGAATGGTTTTATAAATTCAAATTGGGAAATATTTTAATAGATTTTAGTTTATCTGGAATTAATTATGGAAGTAGTAAGTTTTAGGAAATATAAATACTAAGCAACTTTGATTTTTAACTAACTCAAAAATAAATCATTAAGCATCCCATTTGGCATTGGAGTGTAAATATTTTCATTATAAATGCAAAAAGTGCAGTTCATAGTTTTTTTCAATCCTTTCATCGAAAAAAATTTTGCATTAAATTTTTTTTATTTAGCTTAGACTCAAAATTAATAAAAGTTTAACAATTGTTAACCTATTTTATACCTACGCAGTCCCTCAGCGACTTTTTCTAAAATAGAATATTGATTTTTGATTTAAAATAGAATCCCCATCTATTGATTATTATTTTTAAGTTGATTAATTAAATCCGTTATTTAAAATCATTTTGGTCAGAATTCTTGAATAATTCACAGTGATTTAAATTCTTTGTTAAACCTACAAAGTCCCTCAGCGACTTTTTCCTAAGTAGAATAACAGATTTTTTTTCAATAGGAATCCCCATTCTATTGATGTTGCATTTTTAAGTTAGGTTTTATCATTCGTTATTTATTAAAGTAAATCGTTATTGTATGAAAACATTTCTACGCAAATCCGGGATCTTCGCTATTGTATTAGTAATAGCCAATTTGTTTTCTTCTAATGCAGCTTTCAAAGGCAGGCATTCTTCGTCAAATATAAACCGACCACTTCACTCATTAACGAGTTACTTTGGGGAAACATTATTACTATTCCTGAAAAATGTACGGCTGATTATTATCTTATTAACTAGTTTTTTACCTTCACAAAAAAGTGTTGGGCAAACGACGATACCATTTAATTCATCCACTACCTGGACATGTCCGATAGGAGTAAATTCCGTTACAGTACAATGCTGGGGCGGCGGCGGTGCTGGAGGAGGAAACACCTCAGGAGATGATGGCGGTGGCGGTGGCGGTGGCGGCGCTTATAGTATGTCGACCATTGCAGTGGTACCAGGAACTGTATATACAATAAATGTAGGTGCAGGTGGAAATAGGGGCACTGGAACAGGTGGATCAGGAAGTGATTCTTGGTTTCTTTCCAATGCAACTATTTTGGCGAAAGGTGGTAACGGAGGTTCCGCTACTGTCGGTGGTATTGGAGGTGCTTTTGGAAACGGAGGAACCGCAGCAAGTAGTATCGGTACAGTGAAGTTCAGCGGTGGAAACGGCGGGACTGGAAGAAACAGTGCTACTGGTCAGGGTGGTCCGGGCGGATCTTCAGCTGGTACCGCCGCTAATGGAACATCTGGGGCTACTACTTGGTCAACTGTAACTGCAGCTGCAGCACCAACGGGCGGTGGCATAGGGGGCAATGGGGGTAATTCAGGAAACAATGGATCTGTAGGTAGTGTGCCAGGCGGCGGCGGCGGCGGGGCAGGTGAT
>JAAFGY010000139.1 GCA_010365135.1 Flavobacterium sp. | reverse complement strand
GTTATCGAACAAATCGCCATTGATAGAGCCAAAGAATTATTTGGCGCCGAGTATGCAAATGTTCAGCCTCACTCAGGTTCTCAAGCCAATACAGCAGTTTATTTCGCATGTTTAAAACCAGGAGATACCATTTTAGGATTCGATTTATCACACGGAGGACATTTGACTCATGGTTCACCAGTAAATTTTTCGGGACGTTTATATAACCCCGTTTTTTATGGTGTTGATAAAGAAACTGGACGATTGGATTATGATAAAATTCAAGAAATTGCTACTAAAGAACAACCTAAATTAATTATCGCAGGGGCTTCGGCTTATTCTCGTGATATGGATTTTGAGCGTTTTAGAGTAATCGCTGATTCTGTTGGCGCTATTTTATTTGCCGATATTTCTCATCCTGCGGGTTTAATTGCCAAAGGTTTGATGAATGACCCAATTCCTCATTGTCATATTGTATCGACTACTACACATAAAACGTTGCGTGGACCACGTGGAGGTTTAATTCTGATGGGGAAAGATTTTCCAAATCCAATGGGTTTGACTACTCCAAAGGGCGAAATCAGAATGATGTCTTCTTTATTGGATTTAGCCGTTTTCCCAGGAAATCAAGGAGGTCCTTTGATGCATATTATTGCAGCAAAAGCGGTTGCATTTGGAGAGGCTTTGTCCGACGAATTTTTTAGATATGCTTTACAATTGCAAAAAAATGCCAATGCAATGGCGGATGCTTTTGTGAAAAGAGGCTATGATATTATTTCGGGTGGAACTGACAATCATATGATGTTAATTGATTTGAGAAACAAAGGAATTTCAGGGAAAGAAGCTGAAAATGCCTTGGTAAAAGCGGAAATCACTGTAAATAAAAATATGGTTCCATTTGATGATAAATCACCGTTTGTAACTTCTGGAATTCGTGTTGGAACTGCGGCAATCACCACTCGTGGATTGGTTGAAGAAGATATGGAAACTATCGTTGCCTTGATTGACAAAGTTCTAGTAGATCACACCAACGAAGATGTTATCGAAGAAGTAGCTAATGAAGTAAATGAAATGATGAGCGAAAGAGCTATTTTCGTTTTCTAAGTAAAATTTTCAATTAACAATTTCACTAATTTTCACCAATTATTTGTGTGTTAATTAGTGAAATTCGTGTTTTAATAGGTTCTCAAAGTAGAGGTTGTTCCGCTTTATTTTGTAATTTTGGAAGAAATTTATACAATTAAAATAATAAGAAATGAGAATAGAAACAGAAATGAAATTGGGGTTCAAAGATGTTATGATTCGACCTAAAAGATCTACCTTAAAGAGCCGTTCTCATGTTAGTTTAGAAAGAGAATTCAAATTTATGCATAGTACTTCAACTTGGTCTGGAGTACCTATTATGGCAGCAAATATGGACACTGTGGGAACCTTTGCTATGGCAAAAGCTATGGCCCAAGAAAAACTTTTTACGGCCATCCACAAACATTATTCCGTTCAAGAATGGAATGATTTTCTGCGTGATTTAGCGCCAGAAATGTACAATTATATCGCCATTAGTACAGGAACTGGAAAAGACGATTCAAAAAAAATAGCGGAAATTTTTAAAGCTAATCCGCAATTGAAATTCATTTGTATTGATGTCGCCAATGGCTATTCGGAACATTTTGTGAATTATGTGCAACAAACCCGCAAGCAATATCCAGACAAAGTTATTATTGCTGGAAATGTGGTTACTGGCGAAATGGTCGAAGAATTATTATTGGCTGGAGCCGATATTATTAAGGTAGGAATTGGCCCAGGTTCGGTTTGTACCACTAGAGTAAAAACAGGTGTTGGTTATCCTCAACTTTCAGCCATTATAGAATGTGCCGATGCCGCTCACGGTCTTGGTGGACAAATTATTAGTGATGGCGGTTGTATGACTCCCGGGGATGTGGCAAAAGCGTTTGGAGCGGGAGCTGATTTTGTAATGCTAGGAGGAATGCTCGCCGGTCATACCGAAAGTGGAGGTGAACTTATAGAAATTAATGGTGAAAAATTCAAACAATTTTACGGAATGAGTTCCACCACGGCAATGGAAAAACATGTTGGTGGTGTAGCTGAATATCGAGCAAGCGAAGGAAAAACGGTTCAAGTTCCCTTTAGAGGTGATGTAAAGGTGACGCTGAAAGATATTCTTGGTGGGTTGCGAAGTGCTTGTACGTATGTTGGCGCTTCTCGATTGAAAGAATTGACTAAGAGAACCACATTTATTAGAGTTTCGGAACAGGAAAATACCGTTTACACAAAATAATGATTACGATTTCGCAAGCAACAAGCAAAGGCATTCCGATAATTCAAGAAATTGCACATACAACTTGGCCGAATGCTTATGGCTCCATTTTGTCTAATGCACAATTGGATTATATGTTGGATTTAATGTATTCGGAGGAATCTTTGTTGCAACAATTGAACACAAAACGACTTTTTTTCTTGGCTTACGAAGATGATGTCTGTTTGGGTTTCACGAGTTGCGAAAATAATTACCTTAATAATAAAGTAACTCGAATTCATAAAATCTATATTTTGCCAGAAGCACAAGGCAAAGGTGTGGGAAAATTATTGATTGACAAAGTCATTACTTTGGCCAAAGAAAATCAATCGGAAGTTATTTCTTTAAATGTCAATAAATTCAACAAAGCAGTTTCGTTTTATAAAAAAGTAGGTTTTGAAATTGTCGCAGAAGAAGATTTAGATATTGGAAACGGTTTTTTGATGGAAGATTACAAAATGGAATTGAAAATTTAGCTGTTTATATTTTTATAGTATTGAAATCCCCTTTCGAAGCAAAAACTTTGAAAGGGGATTTTTTATGGAACTAAATTTTATTTTTCAAAATTCAAATTCTGAAAGAGTTTATTTCTTATTTCTATCATTTTTTTTGAACAAAAATTTGCGTCATTAGCTCATTCTCAGAAGAAAATGAGTCAAAAACAAAAAATAAAAAAAGCTATACCGTTATCGTAATTTTTAGAATTTTCGCTCAAAAACATATAAATTATTAGGATAATAAATTTATGTGGTTATATTTTTACTGCATGTGTTGTTATTTGAACAAAATGATATTGTATTCCTAAAAAAATCCCAAAATATATATCCTATTTACATATTTCGTAAATTTAGACATACAAAAAAGGAAAAATTTAGACAAATTTAAAGATAGAAAAATGAAACATTTAATAGAAAAAATAGAATTTAAAATCGGAGTTTGGAAAGATAGTATTAATGTCCACGATTTTATTTTGCAAAACATCAAATCCTATGAAGGAGATGCTAGTTTTCTTGTAGGACCATCGTTTAAAACTAGTCAACTTTGGGATGTTTGTAAAGAATCACTTTTAAAAGAAAGAGAAAATGATGGTTGTCTTGCCATTGATACTGAAGTGATTTCAAATATCACCTCATTTGGACCCGGCTATATTCAAAAAGAAAATGAAACTATTGTAGGGCTTCAAACAGACGAATTGTTGAAAAGATCAATGAAACCTTTCGGAGGAATCAAATTGGTTGAATCGGCTGTTGCTGAAAAGGGTTTGAAAGTTTCGGATCGAGTTGTAGATATTTTTAATTATGCCAAAAATCATAATCAAGCCGTTTTTGATGCGTATGATGGTGAAATTAAAACCTTCAGATCTAAACACGTATTAACTGGATTACCTGATAATTATGCAAGAGGACGGATAATTGGCGATTATAGAAGAGTGGCTCTTTATGGAATTGACCGTTTAATTGCTGAAAAAAAATCGGATAAGGTAAAGGTTTCTGGCGAAATGAGCGATTCAAAAGTTCGTTTGCGTGAAGAAATTGCAGAGCAAATTAATGCCTTGCAAGACATGAAAAAAATGGCGCTTTCTTATGGAATCGACATTTCAAAACCAGCAATTAATGCTCACGAAGCGGTTCAGTTTGTATATTTAGCTTATTTAAGTGCTGTTAAAGAACAAGATGGAGCCGCAATGTCTCTTGGAAATGTTTCTTCGTTTTTAGATGTTTATATTCAAAACGATATTGAAGCTGGAATCATCGATGAAGTTCAAGCACAAGAATATATTGACCAATTTGTAATGAAATTGAGATTGGTTCGTCACCTTCGTCCAGGAGCTTATGATGCTATTTTTGGTGGAGATCCAACTTGGGTTACCGAAGCTATTGGTGGACAATTGCACGATGGAAGAACAAAAGTGACCAAAACTTCTTTCCGTTTCTTGCAAACATTGTATAACTTAGGAGCTTCTCCAGAACCAAACTTGACTATTCTTTGGTCTGAAAGTTTGCCACAAGGTTTCAAAGATTTTTGTGCACAAGTTTCCATCGATACTTCTTCACTTCAATATGAAAATGACGATTTGATGAGAGACAATCGTGGTTCAGACGATTATGGCATCGCTTGTTGTGTTTCGTACCAAGAAATTGGAAAAACAATTCAACACTTTGGTGCTCGTGCCAATTTGCCGAAAGCACTTTTAATGTCTTTGAATGGAGGTAGAGAAGAAGCCCAAGGAGTTCAGGTAGTAAATAATATTTCAGAAATTGACGACGAAGTATTGGATTATGATACTGTAATGAAATCGTTCAAGAAAACTTTGGCCGAAGTGGCTCGTGTGTATGCCAAATCAATGTATATCATTCATTATATGCATGATAAATACTATTATGAAAGAGCACAAATGTCATTAATTGACAGCAATCCAAAAATTGATATTGCTTATGGAGCTGCGGGAATTTCGATTATTGCCGATTCACTTTCTGCTATTAAATACGCCAAAGTAACTCCCATTAGAAACGAATTTGGTTTGACCTCAGACTTTAAAATTGAAGGTGATTTTCCAAAATTTGGTAATGATGACGATAGAGTGGACGGAATTGCTCAAGAAGTTACCAAAATCTTTATCGATGAATTGAGAAAACATAAAACGTATAAAAATTCAACACCTACACTTTCATTGTTGACCATAACTTCAAATGTAATGTACGGGTCTAATACTGGTGCAACTCCTGACGGTCGTAAAGCGGCTGAGCCTTTTGCCCCAGGTGCAAATCCAATGCACGGACGTGATGTAAACGGTGCGATTGCTTCATTAAATTCAGTGAGTAAATTGAATTACAACGATGCGCAAGACGGAATTTCTTATACTTTCACAATGGTTCCAAAATCATTAGGAAACAATTTAGAAGAGCAAGTTAGTAATTTGACCACTACATTGGATGCTTATTTTGGAAGAAATGCACACCACTTGAATGTGAATATTTTGAGCAAAGAAACTTTGTTAGACGCCTACAATCACCCTGAAAATTATCCGCAATTGACTATTCGTGTTTCTGGTTACGCTGTTAATTTTGTACGTTTGTCAAAAGCGCATCAATTAGAAGTGATCAGCAGAACGTTCCATAGCACGATGTAATTTCAAATTAACGATGTATTTTTATAAATTCTATTTCTTTAAATTGTTACTTAAAGAAATAGAATTTAATTTTAATAACAAACACCTATGTATTTCCCAGAACAAGATACCCATTTATTAAACGAATCTGATGTCGACTTATTGAGAATACATTCTTTGGAAACCTTTGGAACACACGATGGTCCTGGAATCCGAATGGTGGTATTTGTTCAAGGATGTCAATTTCGGTGTTTGTATTGTCAAAATCCAGATTCCTTAGATATTCACGGAGGCACATTGGTCACGATTGATGAACTGGTTTCGAAAGCATTAAAACAAAAATCGTATTTTGGGAAACAAGGTGGCGTGACCGTTTCAGGAGGCGAACCTTTATTGCAAAGAACGAAATTAATTGCTTTTTTCGACCGTTTGCACGAACAAGGAATCAACACTTGTTTGGACTCGAACGGACGCGTTTTGGATGCTCAAACCAAAGAACTTTTAGACAGAACCGATTTATTAATGCTCGATGTAAAGCACATCAATCCAGAGTGGCACAAAAAACTGACCGGTTTAAATAATACGACTACTTTAAAAATTGCTGAACACCGCGAAAGCACAGGCAAACCAATGTGGTTGCGCTATGTTTTTGTTCCAGGATGGACCGATCAAGAAGAATATTTACACGAATGGGCGAAACATTTTTCGGGTTATAAAACCGTTGAAAGAGTAGAAATTATCCCGTTTCACCAATTGGGAAAACACAAATGGGAGTTGATGAATATGGAGTATGCACTTGCAGAAACTCCTTCGCCAACAATCGATGCATTAGAAAATGCCAAAGCAATTTTTAGCTTGTATTTGAATAACGTTACCATAAAATAAATTTAGATTTTTAAAGAATAATGAAAAGAAATAAATATTTAATTGTTTTGGCAGGAATGATTATGCAACTGTCCATCGGGTCGATTTATGCATATAGCAAATGGATCGAACCTTTGTCTGTAGCATTAAATTGGGATGCGCATGATACCAAAACAGGTTTTAGTTTAGCCATTTGTTTCTTAGGATTAACGGCAGCTTTTATGGGCAAATTGGCTCAAAAAGTAGGCCCAACCAAAGCGGGATTAATCGCTACAGTATTTTTAACATTAGGATTACTTGGAAGTGCTTTTGCTGTAAATGTGGGAAATATCTACTTGTTTTACGTAACATTTGGTGTTTTGCAAGGCATTGGTTTAGGGTTTGGATACGTCGTTCCTGTTTACACTGTTGTAAAATGGTTTCCCGAGAAACCAGGATTGGCTTCGGGAATTATTATTATGTCTTTTGCCTTAGGATCATTGTTGGCTTCGTTTTTAATTGGCCCTTTAATTACTTCAATGGGATTGTCAGGAGCTTTTGCTACACTTGGAATTGGCTACGGAATTTGTATGCTGCTGAGTGCCTTATATTTGGCAAATCCTGAAAATGCCAGAGCAATTGCCCACGCTCACGTTGATTTGACACCAAAAGAAATCATAACCGATAAACGTTTTATTGCACTTTGGTTATTGTTATTTTTGAATGTTTGTGGCGGAATTGCCATCATCTCCAAAGCGGCGATTTTGGGACAAGAAGTAGTAGGAATGTCGGCAGCACAAGCCACGATGTTTGTGGCTATAATTGGATTGTTTAATGGACTCGGACGTTTATTTTGGTCAAGTATTTCAGATAAAATAGGCTGTTGGACAACATTTATGATTTTTATTGGAATCAATGTGGTTTGTTTTGCTTTAATACCCAGTTTCTCCACTAGCAGCGTTTCTTTTCAAATTTTGACTTATATAATTATTGCGGGTTATGGCGCTGGTTTTGCAACCCTGCCTTCTTTTGTGAAAAGCATTTTTGGCATTGAAAAATACGGACAAGTGCTCGGTTATACTTTAACGGCTTGGTCTGCCGCAGCCTTTGTTGGACCATTATTATTAGGCTTAAGTACTGAAATTACTATATTTTATTTATTTTCCATATTATTAATCATTGCTTTGATAGTTGGAATATGGTTAAAAGGATTGTTGGCAAGAGCTCTTTAATTGGCTAACATAAATGCTTAAATCCTCGCTCAAAACATGTTTGCAAGAAGTAAATAAAAAGGAATAAAAATTAGTTTCTTCTTGTTGAAGTTGCTCTTTTTATATCAGAACTTCACCTTCAATTAGTACAACCTCAATCAAATTGCTGCCAAAAGCATACGGAAGTTGATAATAGGACGAAATAGGTTTTGTGATAATCAGATTGGCTTTTTTGCCAATGGCAACGCTTCCGTGGGTTTCGGAGAGTCCCATTGCATAAGCTCCGTTTATAGTCGCGGCATTTATAGCTTCTTCGGGAGTCATTTTCATTTTGATACAAGCTGTCGAAACCACAAAATTCATATTTCCCGATGGAGTTGTACCCGGATTAAAATCTGTAGCAAGTGCGATCGGCAAACCATTTGCTATCATTTCTCGGGCTGGAGTGTAAGGAATTCCTAGAAAAAAAGAACACGATGGCAAGGCTACAGGCATTGTTCTGGTATTTTTCAAAGCTTCAATATCTTCAATAGTCATCACCTCAAGATGATCTACCGAAAGCGCATTGTATTTGATCCCAACCTGAATTCCGCCAATAGAGTTGAATTGATTCACGTGAATTTTAGGCGTTAAACCAAAACGGATTCCAGCTTCCATAATTTGTTCCGTTTCTTCAACAGTGAAATATCCCGTTTCACAAAAAACATCTATAAAGTCGGCCAAATTATTTTTGGCAATTTCAGGAAGCATTTTGTCAATAATCAAATCAAGGTAGCCCTTTCGATTTGCAGTATATTCCAATGGAAAAGCGTGTGCGGCAAGAAAAGTTGCTTTTATAGTAATGGGATAATCCTGAGATAATTTTTGGATTACTCGAAGCATTTTCAATTCGCCGTCAACGGTAAGTCCGTAACCTGATTTGATTTCGACAGCACCAGTTCCCAAACGCATAACTTCTTCCAGTCGAAGTTTGGATTGGTTGTACATTTCTTCTTCGGAAGTTTCGTTGAGTTTGTTGGCTGAATTTAAAATTCCGCCGCCACGATTGGCAATTTCTTCATAAGAAAGTCCGCTGATCCTGTCGACAAATTCTTGTTCTCGATTGCCCGCATAAACAATATGGGTATGGGAATCACACCAAGAAGGCAAAACTATTTTGCCATCGGCATCGATACATTTTTCAGGATTTAGGTCTTCTGGTAAATCTTGCATCGAACCAAAATCAGCAATCAAATCATCTTCAATTAGCAAATAAGCATTTGTGATCGTGGGAAGAACCGCCATTTCAGCACCGGAAACTTTCAAAATCGAAGCGTCTCGAACTTGAAGTAATTCTTGGATGTTGATGATTAGCGTTTTCATGATAGTATCGAAATTATTCTAAAATCGTTATTTCGAACATTTTATTCCAGTTTTTACCAGTTACAAAAATAGTTTTTGTCTTTGGATTGTAAGCGATTCCGTTTAATGTATCATCTGGCTTAGCTGTGGTTAATTTTCGCAAACCCGACATATCTAGAATTCCTTCTACTGCTCCAGTTGCAGGGTTTACAACTGCTATGGCGTCTTTTGTCCAAACGTTAGTATAGATTTTGCCGTTAATCCATTCCAATTCATTAATACTTGGAATTTTTGATTCTCCAGAATACACATTGATGTAACTGATCATTTTTTGAGTATTGGGATCCATTTTCCAAATTTTCTCTGTTTTGTCTGTTTGATAAATATATTTTCCGTCATTAGTCAATCCCCAACCTTCAATATCTTTGTCATAAGTGAAGGTCTTTTCTAATTTTAATGTTTTTGCATTATAAATAAAACCCGTTTTGTTTTGCCAAGTCAATTGGAATAATTTACCGTTCAAAAAAGTAATTCCTTCGCCAAAATATTGTGATTCAAGATTAATTTGTTGGAATATTTTCCCAGTTTTATAATCGTATTTTCTTAAGTAAGATTTGCTATTTAATCCGGTGCTTTCATACAAAGTATCTTTATAAAATTCCAAACCTTCGGTAAAAGAAGCCGTATCGTGTGGAAAAGTATTGATGATGGTGTATTTTAATAATTTAGGCGTTACATTCGAAACCAACTCAATTCTGGTCGTGGCATCGGAACTTTCGCCGTCAAAATAGACCACTGCTTTCAGTTTTTGATAGCCTAATTTTTCGTCTTTTAGATTGAAAACTAGTTTGTCAAGTCCTTTTTTTGAAACAATTTTTACGTCATTATTGAAGTAAACCACACTGTCCACTTCTTTAGAATTTGAGTTTAAAATTCCCAGTTCTAGAGATTCTTGCGATTGGTATTTTTCTTTATATTTCGAATTATCGAAAGTAAATATAGAATTTACATCATTTTTTTTAGTCCCGCAATTCGAGAAAGTGATTCCTAATAAAATGATAAATAGGAAGTTATAATTTTTCATAAATTAATTTTTTGATGATGCAATATACAATGATATTTTATAGCAGCAAAGTCCTTGCAAAAATATAAAAAGATTGTATCTTTGCGCCGGCAAGTCCTACACGACCAGCTCCTGCAGACTCCCCCAGGATGGGAACATAGCAAGGGTACGTGGTTGAGCGGTGCGATGTAGGTCGCTTGC
>JAAFGY010000138.1 GCA_010365135.1 Flavobacterium sp. | reverse complement strand
CTAAAATAATTTTCTTATAAAATTTAAATAATTATAATGAATACAGAGATAATCTTAATTGATGATGATCCGGTTTCCATTTTACTGTCAAAATTTTTATTAGAAAAATCATTCGATTCGAGAGAAACGATTACGCTCACTTCTTTTACTCGGCCGAAAGAAGGTCTTAATCATATTGAGGATTTATTAAATAATAAGATAGCTGGAAATTGTTTGAAGATTTTGTTGGACATAAATATGCCCTTAATAAGTGGTTGGGAATTTTTGGATTTATTAAATGAATATGATCCAGAAAAAAAAATCAGAGTGATTATGCATTCTTCCTCTATTAGGCAAGCTGATATTTCTAAAGCTTTGGCTAATTCTAGAGTGGATTGTTATATCTGTAAGCCAATGGAAAATGAAAAGGTAATGCGGATAATCAATTACTTTGTCAAATCTATTCCTATGAAAAATACAAATAAGTTTGCATCTAACTAGAATTGATATTTCGAGAGCATGTCCTTAATTGCGTATTTAACTTTTTTAAGTATAATAATTAATCTTTTGACTTTTATAATGTTAATCGTTAAAGGATTAGGGTCATCCTTTGAGAGAAAATTTTTTATTTTCAATTTTGCATTATTGTGTTGGCAATTTGAAGAGCTTCTATTAAGGATTTCAGTATCAAGTGACGTTATAAATTTTATCGATTTATATCTCTCATTTTTTTGGATTTTTTTGGGAGTATTTTTATTAGACTCAATCTACGAAGCAAAATTATTGGTTACAAAGCATGTTTTTTGGATTAGGGTTTTATTCTATTCGATAAGTATGTTTTTTTTTATCACATATATTTCATTTCCAGCTCCTCGTATTTTTCTTGAATCTAAAACTTTTGGACTTGTCTTGGGTTTTCGCGAGGGATCGTTAGATATTTTATTGCGGTTTTGGATTGCATTTGTTGTGATAATATCTCTTTGCATTATTGCACATGCATTAGTAGTTAATGTCGTTAATTTTAGAAAACTTAGACTATTTTTTATTGGTCTCTTAATTCCTTCTATTTATGGTGCGATTTTTCAGGTTTATTTTCCATATATGTATGGATATGAAATCCCCGGAGCAACCATGTTTTTATCATTTTTTTCATTGTTATCTTTAGTTATTTTTAAAGATAATTTTATGTTCATAAATTTTAGTAATGATAATTTTAACTCGCTTATCGATAAAATAAATTCTATTGTTTTTGTGTTTGATAAGCAAGGTTCAATATTTCATGGAAATAGTTCTTTCAAAAAATGTTATCCCGATATTGAATCTATTTATAGTTTTCAGGAAGGTAGTAATTTTTTAAATTCTATTGCTGAATTTATGGGAGAGGGAGATGAGTGGAATCGAACTACTATGGATAAGGAAATGCTGATTTCCGAAGAAAGAATCGGTAATGAATATTACCAATTTATGTGCTATCCTATTCAGGATGAAAATGTAATTAAGGGCGTAGTCGTTTTTGGGTTAAACGTAACTAAATTTGTTCAAGCGAGGAATTCCGTCATGAATTCCTTTAAAAACTTTAAAAGACTGAATGAAATTCCTAATTCTTATTTTTTAGAAATTGATATTGCAACTAAGCGTGTGGTCTTTAATGATAGATTTCTTCACAGGTTCATGCTTTTTAATAAAAGTCAATATTCTTATTTGGAACTTGTCCTTTACTTGAAAAAACTGATAGGTAAAGATGATCTAATGTTGATTATAGCTCTCTTTAGGATGGATATTGATTCAGTATTTGAACGTGCCTCAAAAAAAATTATCCTTGAATTTCAAACACCATCTGTTTATTTTGTATTTGAAATATCCTTCAAGAAGTTTGATCCACATGTAATCTCAAACAACCATTTAATCTACTTAAGTGATATTACAGACTCTTCTGTTGAATCGCTCAAGAATGATTGGGTGGATAAGAGTACTCCATGGATAGTATCGCATGTGTTTAGAAAACCTGTTGCGAATATTATTGGGTTGATGAATATAGTGAGTAGTGAACAAAGTATTTTTGAGTCTCGTTTGTCTTCTATAGAGATTTTCTCATTAATTAATTCTGAAATTAAGGACCTTGATTCTAAAATTGAAATCTTTTCAGAAAGGAATTCCGAAGGTTGAATATTATTGCCTCATTATATAAATTATATCGTATTTTTTATCTAATTAGTTGGTAACCTTATTAATTTTTTTCAGTAGTTCTTGATAATATATTTTTCCTACAGGAATCTCTTCTTCATTAATCTTAATAATATTTGAATTTAATGCTTCTACATTTCTAATATTGACAATATATGATTTGTGTACACGTAAAAAGAATTCTTCGGGTAATTTTTTCATTAATTCTTTAACAGTATTCCTTAATGTATATTGTCTTCTATTAAGGTTTATTTGAGTATAAGTTCCTTCTGCTTTAATCCAATCTATTTCTGCAATTACTATTCTTCGCAACCAGCCATTTTCCCTTATAAAAAGTTCGGAAGGTGTGCTTCTTTGTATAATTCTCTCATGTGATTTATTTTCATTCTTAGTTTTGTGATTTGAGAATGCTAATTCTATGCTTGTAATTAAGCCTTCCATCGAAAAAGGTTTTGTTATGAAACCATCAGGATTAATATGACCCACTTTATTTATTATTTCTTTTCCAGCTGAGGATGTTAAAAAAACTATTGGAGTATCAACTATTTTTCTGATTTCCTCAGCTAGTTCAATTCCATTTTTAGCTCCTTTCAATTTTATGTCTACGAGAATTAAGTTAGGTTCTTTCTCTCTTATCTCATCCAGGGCTGTTTCAGCTTGATTTAGGATCGCAGTTATTTCAAATCCATGGATTGTTAGTACTTCTTCTATATTTTCTGATAAATTGAAATTGTCTTCTATAAGTAATATTTTTTGCTTCATCAGTATTCTTTAGTCTATTTGGGTAATTATTTTCCTAAGGTAATACATCCTCCTTTTGAATCTGCAAGAATATATCAATTTTTCTTGTTGTTATTTTTGTCTATCATTTATTTTGTTATTTTATCTTGATATATTTATGCCTTTTGATAAAATGGATATTTTACTTTTACCCATTAAATAACCATTTTTTTTTCTGTTTTGTTTTTAAGATAACGTCATTACGTTATACGGTAACACTATAATGCTGTAGTCTTACAGAATTTGATTATCAATGTTATATGCTGATATATTGAGTTAATTTTGCTTCAAGGATGTTTTTAACTAATTAATAACGATAAGTAAGGAGGCCAAATAGTAGGCTTTAAACTTATTTTTTTTGGATTATTTCTTAGTTTTTAGTTCTTTTTTCATTGTGTGTTTTGGTTTAAAAATCGCCCCACTATTGGTACTAATTACCAGATTTTATTTGATGTTTTTGGAAAATCTAATGGCTGTTAATTTGGTCTCAATTATTATCATTTGTTGGTTTATTAGTTTCCTTAAAATTTTGCTCTTGAAATTTCAATTTTGCCTCATAATTATTTGATGATGAATAGTTTATCTACCTTAAAACCTAAGTCTTTTGAGATATTTTATTTCAAATGTTTAAGCGTTTTGCTACTTATTTTTTTAACTCTAACCTTAACGACTCAAGCTCAAGTTACTAAGGTCAATGCCTCCAGTGTTACATTTACTAGTCCTGCCGACAGGATGACTTCTGTTGCTGGATGTGGTTTGTTAAATTTGACACCATGTTATGGTGCCTCTGTTGATAATTCGGGCAATGCATTGATTGACAATGAGCAATTTGCCAGGTTGTATGGCAGCCCTGGGTTGGTGGCCGGACTAGGATCATACGATGGTGAATTGGAGCTCAGGTTTGCATCTAATCTTCCAGCAAACACTTGGTCTTACGTGAGAATAGGTGCTGACGAAAGCCTTTTACAGGCACTATTAGGAGGAAGTCTAGGGGAGCTATTAGGAGATGTACTTGGATCAGTTTTATTAGGAAATCAGGAGATTGAAATTCAAGCAAGAAATTCCGGTGGGGGAGTGGTAGTGTCAAGAACCAGTACTCAGGGATTTGATACGGATAGAATTAAATTGGTTCAGAATGGAGATGGTAACTACTTTTTAGCCATTAAGCCTAATGCAGCTTACGATCGAATCCGTTTGATTAATAGATCTGCAACGTTGGTTGGCTTAGGTACTGAATATACACTTGATGTCTACAATGCATTTTATCTTAATGGTGATGATGCTTGCGGAGAATTTAGATTTACGTCTTTTGATGGAGAAGGGATTTCTCTTGATTTGGCCGGTTCAGGAGTTGCGGATGCTGAAAACGCGATTGATGCGGATCAAAATTCTTATTCTGAAATTAGCATAGGAACGTTAGGCGTGGGAGCTTCCATTTTCCAATCAATTAATTTTGAAACCCCTTCCGCTCCTGAAGATTATTTCAAAGTAAAATTGGCTATTGCAAATGGTGGTGTTTTAACGGCAGATTTGCTTGGGGGTATTGAGGTTCGTGCTTATAATGGAGCTGATTTAATTTTTATCAGCACCCTGCAAGGCGGTTTGGTTAGTGGTCTTGATTTACTTTCCTTATTGCAAAGTGGTTCGGCTATTACTATCCCATTTGGTCCGGGAATTTCCTTTGACAGGATAACTGTGGGCTATAATTCCTTGGTTTCGCTCAGTGCTTTGTCTAATTCGCCAATAAGACTTTATGATGTAGAACGCTATGGTGTTTCATGCCCGGACCCAAACCCTTTACCTACGCCTCCGGTAACTATCCCACCTTTTACTGCTTCAGATTGTGCTTCGGAAATTGTGAATTGGGAAAATGCAAATTTCCCATTGAATGCAATTGATGGCAACAACGATTCTTATGCAGTATTGTCTGCAAGTGCAGGGACTGCCTTAGGATTAGGTTCATATAGTAGCAACATAGAATTGAAGTACGCAGCACCTGTGGCGGCGGGAGAAACTTCCTATGTTCGTATAGAATTTGAAAACGACGAATTGAATGCGTTACTCGGCGGAAGTTTGGGTTCTGACCTTGCAAATTTGCTAGGGTCAGTAGCTCTCGGAGATCATTACTTCACTGTTACTCCGAAAACAGCCGGAGGTACAGATATTTATACCACAAGTAGCCAAATTGGTTTTGGGAATCAGGATGTGAGAGTGGTGCAGGATGAATCAGGAAGATTCTATATCGCCTTTACTGCAGACCAAGCATACCAATCAGTAAGAATTGAACATTTTTTAACAGCTTTAATAGGAGTCGATAATACTGCTACGATGCATGTGTTTAGCATGTGTAGAGAAACTGAGTTTGATCTTTGCGAACAGGCTACTTTTACTGATTTTGATGGCACAGGTATCGCACTAGATCTTTTGGATATCACAAAAGGAGGAGTATTCAATCCTCAAAATGTACTTGATGCGAATAGCTCAAACTATTCTACCATCAATCTTGGATTAGCCGGTGTAGGAGCTTCAGTTTACCAAAATATTTACTTCAAAACCAAATCTCAAAATACAGACGCCCTTAGAATCAGAGTACAGCTAGACGAACCAGGTATTCTAAACTTGGATCTAGCCGGATCTTATCGCGTGATTTTATACAATGGTAATCAGGAAGTTTATAATGAATCGCTTCAGGATGCGCTCATCAATAATTTGGATGTGCTTAGTCTTCTTAATTCTGGTGGTATTCAGGAATTGCTGATAGAGCCCGGCGTGGTTTATGATCGCGTGAGTTTCGGACTTCAGTCACTTGTCGCGATCAATACTAGTGCTCCGATTAGATTGTATGGAGTGAGCAGGATTTCTGACTCATGCCCTGATCCAGATGTGACTGACCCTCCATATTTAAGTCCTGTGTGTGCAGAGGAATTGATTGACGCTTCATATGCAGATAATCTTGCAAATCTATTTGATGGCAATTTTGACAGTTTTGCTACTATTAATTCTAAAGGTGGAGCAATTGGTCCATTAGGAGCATTCTCAGGACATATAACGTTGGGCTTTGGATTGGGTGTAATAGTTCCTGCTGGAACTACTTCATACATGAGAATAGATGCTGATGCTAGTTTATTGGATGCGCTTTTGGGTGGAAGCGTAGGAGCAGAGCTAAGTGATCTACTTAATACGGTCGTTCTTGGAGAGCATTATTTCAATGTAATCCCAAATGATGTAACTGGCACTCCGCTCTTTACAGCTACCAGTTCAAATAGTTTTGACGGGTTTAATGATCAGGTCAAAATAGTGCAGGATGCACTGGGTAGATATTATTTGTCGATCACGCCAAATGCAGCTTACAATAGCATTACGATTGAAGATCATACCGATGCATTGTTACTTGGTCAAGATAATAGCATTAACATTTATGGCTTATGCTACGATACAGGTGCTGAAGCTTGTGCTACTGGATTTACCACTTCCTTTGATGGATCAGGAATTACAGTTGATGCAGGTTCAATTGGTGGATACGGTGTAACAAATGCTGAGAGAGCTCTTGATAATAACAATAACGACGATTATTCAGAATTGAGTCTTGGGACATTAGGTGTCGCGGGTTCTATTCAGCAGAATATTCAATTCAGACAGACAATAACTGCTGACGGAGCATTCAAAATTAAATTGGGTGTTGGATCAGGAGTGTTGGATGCAGGCGTCTTTGGAAGAATCGATGTTATTGGTTACTTGGACGGTGTTGAAGTTTATGACGAGACATTAGAAAATGCTGTTCTGGGAAGTTTGAACTTAGTCAACCTATTTAACAATGGCTCAAATGAAGAAATCAGAATTTCTCCAGGAGTAGCCGTTGATGAAATAGCCATTCGATTAAGATCTTTGGTATCTGTCACTGCAGTTCCAAATGTAAGGTTGTACTACATCTTGCAAGATTGTGAAACGCCACTTTTCCAAAGCTGGAAAAGCTACATTATCGACGGTGATGCATCATTGACATCCGTGTCAGGTGGGGAAATTGTTCAATACACCATCCATGTAAGAAATACTGGAACGGTACCGATGACAGATTACCTGATCACAGACGTTATTCCTGCACGTACAACTTATGTAGTTGGTAGTGGGGGAGTAGATAATTCAGGAGTTATCACCTTTGATAATCTTGATATTGCTCCAGGAGCGACTGAAACAGTTAGCTTCAGTATTTTGGTAGATGAGAATCTGACAGACGTGGAATTTGTTTCCAACGTCGCTTTGATAAAATCGCTTCCTGAAGATCCCGGAACAGAGACATATCCACCTTTGGATAATGAGAACCCTACTGATCCTGATGAAACTGGAGATACAGGGACTGATATTCCGGTAGATCCTATTTACTCAGCAGAAATTTGGAAATCTGTAACTGTAGACGGTGATGCGGCTGTCAACACGGTAAGTGGTGGCGAGACATTAGTTTATACAATTTTTCTAAGAAATACAGGAAATCAGGATCTAACTGATTTGACTATAAACGATGAGCTTCCACTAGGGATGAGCTATGTTTCTGGTGGAACCTTGACAGGAAACAATGTTTCATACTCACTTGTCGGCTTGGCAGTTGGTGCTTCGTCAACGGTAGGTTCATTTACCGCAACAGTAGATTCAGACCTGACAGGAATTGATGAAATCAGAAATATTGCAATTGTCAGTTCAACAGATTTGACACCAGAAGTTGAATCTTTCCCTCCTTTAGATAATTCAAATCCGACAGATCCAGACATAACTGCAACACCAGGTACAGTTGTAGATGTAGTTCCGGTACATGAAATTAATTTTGCTAAAATCGGATTAAGTAATAATGCTGACAGTGATGGAAAAGCCATCGTCGGAGATATTATTACTTATACGTTGACAGTAACTAATACAAGTAATAAAACGCTTTCTGATATTTCAGTTGCAGATCAGATTCCCGCAAACACTACTGTGGTTGATAATGGCGGAGGTACAGCTAACGCTGGCACTTTGACCTTTGATATTTCATCTTTGGCAGTAGGTGCAATGCAGGAATTTTTATTCACAGTTCAAGTGGATGCAGTGAATGGTTCAGATCCAATAGTAAATAATGCTGAGGCTTTCTACACAGATGAAATTGGAGGAAGTGCCTCTGAAACTGCCCAGCATAGCATGCCTACTGATTGTACTGTTATTGATGCGGGAGATATAAGTCTTTCTGCTGACCAGAGTGCAATCTGTGAAGGTGAAACAACTATTCTGCATGCTAACCTAAATGGAATAAGCATTACTAACCCTGAATTCAGATGGTACTTGGATGCGACTTTGACAGGAGCATATTTCTCAGGAGCTGATTATCAAGTTAGCCCTACCGCAAACACAACCTACTACGTCACTGTAGTGGCAGATGGATATTGCTTTAGCACTCCTGCTGCCACCACTGCTATCACAGTGAATGTACTTCCAGATGTTCCATCTACAAGTTCTGACATCACAATTTCAGAAGGTTTCGGTACAGTACTTACAGCTTCCATCAACCCAATGCCTGCGGATGTTGAAATTGTTTGGTATGCTGATGGCGGGTCAGAACTGGCAACAGGTAGTTCGTACAATACTGGAGTACTTTCAGCTGGAGTTTACACTTACTACGCGGGAACTCGAAATACAACAACTGGATGTATATCAATTGGTACTACCGGTGTAACGGTTACAGTTGAGCCCGTGACAACTGGTGGCGATTGTACTGTAGCAAATTCCCAGAATAATGGGACATACATTTTATGCTTGCTATGTTCTGTAGAAAATCCAGGTAATGCAGTAGATGGTAATATTAACACTTACTCAAGGTTTGTAGCACCTGTAGCAGTTACCGGCGGAGTTTGGCAAGAATTGGTATTTGGTCAAACAGGCGCTGCTGGAGATACAATTGTAATCACAGTCGGTACAGCTGGTTCTCTGATTGACCTTGGAGTTATAAGTGGTCTTTCTTTTGAATCATATAGTGGTTCTAATGGCAACGGAGACGGAGGAACAGTAGACAATAACTTAATCAGCCTTACTTTACTTGGAGCAAATAGCAAAGGTGAGGTAAGATTTGTAGCAGGTGGATCCTATGACCGGGTACGAATTGAATACAGACCAGTTCTAGGTGCTTTGGAAAGTGGCTGGAGAATCTACCAAGCTCAAATCAACTATCCAGCTCCTACGTCTATTACAGAAGGATTAGAAGTGTGTGAGGGAGAAACAGCAACGCTTGAAGCAACAGCGGCAGCAGGCACGAGCTTAAGATGGTATGATCAAGAAACCGCAGGGACATTATTGGCCAGCGGCAATAGTTATACTACCCCTGCTTTGTCACCTGCAGGTACCAAGACCTATTTCTTAGCAGTAGTAAGAGATGGATGTGAAGATCCTATAAGAATTCCAGTTGACGTCAAAGTGAATCCCGGAGCAACTGCTTCTGATATTATTGTTTCAGACGTTGAGATAGTTAATGGGGAGAGTACTACACTTTCCGCAACTAGCAGTACCGTGACGAATCCAATATTCAGATTCTATACAGATTCAGACCTCACTAGTGAAATAACGAATCTTACAGTAAGTCCATCGGCAACAACTACCTATTATGTAACAGTATCTGGTGACGGGATTTGTGAAAATTCTGCAGGTGATGCTGCGACCATCACAGTGACTGTGATCGAAGCTCCAGTTGCGGATGATATAACATTAACTGTTACACCAGGCACACCATTAATTGAAACTTTGCCTATTACTCCAGGCAGCGGCGCGATCGTGGATATCACACCAGATCTTAGCGCAGTGCCAGCAGGCATAATAATAACTATAGATGGAGCTGGAATAGTGACAATCAATGTTCCAGATAACTACACAGGTGTATCAAGCTTCCAGGTTCCTTACGAGGTAACTGACGATAACGGTCTGAGTGATATAGGAACGATGACGATTACCGTGAACAGAGGACCAGTTGCGGATGATGTAACATTAACCGTTACACCAGGCACCCCATTAATTGAGACCTTGCCGATTACTCCAGGCAGTGGCGCGATCGTGGATATCACACCAGATCTTAGCGCAGTACCTGCAGGTATAACAATAACTATAGATGGA
>JAAFGY010000137.1 GCA_010365135.1 Flavobacterium sp. | reverse complement strand
CGATAAATGGAATTATTTGAGCAGCAAGATCCTATATTCCCAACTTCTTATTCAGAAATTCTTCAGCGTGTTCGCACTATTGATCCTGTTAAATATGGCTCTTCCCGAAATTATATAAACGGCTCTGTCACCTATTTATCTCCCTATATTTCTAGAGGTATTATTTCAACAAAATTTATACTTTCTGAAGTTTTAAATCGGGGCTACAAACCTGCTCGAATTGAAAAATTTATTCAGGAATTAGCCTGGAGAGATTACTGGCAACAAGTATGGATTGCAAAAGGAGAAGCTATTAATCGAGATCTAAAACACCCACAATCACCTGTTTCAAACAGCTCTATTTCAAAAGCAATTATCGAAGCCAATACAGGCATTGAAGCTATAGATAATGCCATTCAAGAATTTTATAAAACAGGTTATTTACACAATCACCTAAGAATGTATATCGCCTGCATAGCTTGCAATGTGGGGCAAAGTCATTGGAAAGTTCCTGCGCAATGGATGTACTATCACTTATTAGATGCAGATTGGGCAAGTAACGCCTTAAGCTGGCAGTGGGTTGCTGGAGCAAATGCGAATAAGAAATATGTTGCTAATCAAGAAAACATCAACAATTACTGCTTCACACAACAAAAAGATACTTTTCTTGATGTGCCGTATGAAGCTTTTTCGTCATTAGAAATCCCTGAAATTTTAAAAGACACATCCCCCTTAGTATTAAAAACCCCTTTACCAAAGCATAGTACGATTGTAATTGATGAAAGGCTTCCAACCTGTATCTATAATTTCTATAACCTGGATCCACTCTGGAAAAAAGAGATTTCAGCAAATAGAATTCTATTATTAGAACCTTCTCATTTTCAGCAATATCCTGTGTCTCAAAAGACGATTGATTTTATTATTAAAACTTCCGAAGAAAACATAGCCAATATTAAGATCTACGTAGGAGAATTTAATGAACTCATCAAGGCTTATAACTTCGGAACTATTTACCATAAAGAGCATCCTTTAAACAATCATTATAAAGGTATTGAAGAACCCAGAGAATGGATGTTTGATGTGCAAGGCTATTATCCTTCTTTCTTTGCTTTTTGGAAAAAATGTAAAAAACAGCTTGTCTATTGAAGAGCCAAACCATTACTATTGTTTGGTTGAAGTATGATTTAAGCTTGCAAGAGCAGGAGTCTATTAAAGGTAGAGCAAGCCGGTTTTGCAAGTAGGAATACTAATAAAACACAAAATGATTTACACTAAAGAACACATAGAACAGCTTGACCGTATAACTAGATTAAAAATCATAAATTCGGTTACAGGTATAAAGCCTGCAAATCTTATAGGCAGCATAGGTAGTAATGAGCAAACCAATCTAGCTATATTTAGTTCGGTAGTTCATTTAGGAAGCGACCCTGCACTTCTGGGTTTTATATGTAGGCCTCAAACTGCAGAAGTTGGTCATACCTATCGGAATATTCAAGAAAATGGGCAGTATACAATTAATCATATTCATCCAGAATTCGTAAAAAACGCCCATTATACGTCAGCAAAATTTGATTCAGCTATTTCAGAATTTGAACGTTGTAATCTTTCCGAAGAATATGTCAAAGATTTTAAAGCTCCTTTTGTAAAAGAAAGCAGCTTTAAAATAGGAATGTGTTTTAAAGAAGCGCTTGAGATTAAACGCAATGGGACTATTTTAGTTATAGGAGAAATAGAGCATCTAATACTTCCTGACACTTCAATAGTTGATGATGACATCGATTTAGAGGCAACAAATAGTATTGGAATTTCAGGCTTGAACAGTTATTATTCTTTGAGTAAAATTGAAAAACATCCTTATGTAAGAGTGAACGAAGTACCAGAATTTTAGTTTGAAAAAACAACAACTTCCTCAAAAAATATGCGCCGTTTGTAAGCTTCCATTTTATTGGCGTAAAAAATGGGAAAAGAACTGGATCGAAGTAAAATTTTGTAGCGAACGTTGTAGAAAGAATAAATGAAAAGTATCAACTTAATATTCCCGCATCAATTATTTCAAGAATCTCCTCTTTTTGAAACCAATGCTCCTGTTTATATAGTTGAAGAATATTTGTTCTTTAAGCAGTACTCATTCCATAAGCAAAAAATAGCCTTTCATAGAGCCACAATGAAGCGTTATACAGATTTTCTTCGGAAAGATAAAAACCTTGAAGTGAATTATGTTGAAGCTACTGAAGTGATTTCGGATATCAGACTACTCATCCCCGAATTAAAACGTCAAGGTATCCAGCATATTAATTATATTGACCCAACAGATAATTGGCTTCAAAAAAGATTAGATAAAAGCTGTTTAGAAAACAACATTTCAACCACTGTATATAGCTCACCTTTATTTTTAAATACTAAAGAAGATCTAACTACTTTTTTTAGAAGTGATAAAAAGAAATATCACCAAAAAACCTTTTATACGGAGCAACGTAAACTGCGAAATATCCTTATTGAACCTGATGGCAAACCAACAGGCGGTAAATGGACATTTGATGACAAAAACAGGAAGAAATATCCGGCTAAAAATACTCCGCCAGCGATTCAATTTCCAGATGTAGATGGGTATTATGAAGAGGCCAAAAAGTATGTAGAAACACACTTCTCCAATAACTTAGGAAATCTTACAGAGCATTCATTATATCCAACAAGTTTTGAAGCTACCAAAGCTTGGCTTGATCAATTTTTTGAGAAACGTTTTATGGATTTTGGTGTTTATGAGGATGCCATTGTTGCGGAATACTCTATACTAAACCATAGTGTATTAACCCCTATGCTTAATGTGGGTTTAATAACACCTAAAGAAATTATTGATGCTTGTTTGGTGTATGCTGAAGAAAACAAGGTACCCATTAATTCTACCGAAGGTTTTATACGTCAAATTATAGGATGGCGAGAATTTATTAGAGGTGTTTATGAAGCTAGAGGAAGTGAAGAACGCACCACCAATTTCTGGAAATTTAAAAAGAAAATACCAGCTTCGTTTTATGACGGTACTACGGGTATTCTACCCATAGACCAAACTATTAAAAAAATATTGCAAACGGGCTATTGTCATCATATAGAACGCTTAATGGTTCTAGGCAATTTTATGATGCTGTGCGAATTTGACCCAGATGAAGTTTACAGATGGTTTATGGAACTCTTTATAGATTCTTATGATTGGGTTATGGTCACCAATGTATATGGAATGAGTCAATTTGCTGATGGCGGATTGATGGCCACCAAACCTTATATAAGTGGTAGTAATTATCTAATAAAAATGAGCAACTACAAAAAAGGAGAATGGCAATCCACTTGGGATGGTCTCTTTTGGCGATTTATGCATACCCATCGAGAATTTTTTCTATCCAACCCTAGATTAGGAATGTTGGTAAAAATGTATGATAAAATGCCTGCTGAGAAGCAGCAAAAACATCTTGAGAACGCAAATAAATATATCTTCAGGTGATGAGAAAATGCTTGCCCTGTTGTTTAATTAGAACATATTCTTTGGCAAGAGTATGTTCTAATTAAACTGAAAAATGAATCCAATAAACGTGATGACATACATGTTTACGGTCAGCGCTCTAAGGGATTCTGGCAAGGGATTAAATTAAGACCTGACATTGTAATTGAAAAAGGTAAAGAAACGTATGTCATAGATACAAAGTGGAAGAGTATTAAATATTCTAAACCCTCTACCCATGATCTGAGACAGGTGCACGTATATAACGACTACTGGAAATCTTTTAAAGTGGCACTGTTTGACCGAAATCAGTGGCATGGTCACTCCGAAATACCCATCCTTCAGAAAATCAAACTTAAGTTGTATATAAATTATGAAAAAGCTTTTTTTTTATAATCGCTCGATTAATTACTGTGTTTTTTGCCAATACTTTCGGTACTGATGTCTCGGTATTTGAGAAAAAGAAATCGGTTGTTTGATTGTCCAATCAGATAAAAGAATCGGGAATCAAAAAAGGTGGTCTCTTTCCAGGCCACCTTTTAACTTTAAATAACTATTCAACCACTGCTACCTTTTAATGATTTTAATGAATACTTCTCACCTCGCAGCTGCTAAGTTTTTGAATGATCCTGTTTTTTTTCGGTCTATAATCAGGCCAGGTCGAAACGGTCGAGATTCATCACTTTACTCCAAGCTGCCACAAAGTCTTTTACGAATTTCTCCTGAGAGTCCTCACATCCATAAACCTCAGCGATGGCCCGAAGTTCTGAGTTTGAACCAAAGATAAGATCTACTCTGCTACCGGTCCACTTAAGTTCGCCGGTCACACGATCACGACCTTCAAACAGGTCCTGGGATTCTGAAGTTGCCTTCCAGGTTGTGCCTAAATCTAACAGGTTTACAAAGAAGTCGTTGGTGAGCACTTCCGGGTTTTTGGTAAAAACACCGTTCCTGGTCTCCCCAAAATTCGTGTCAAGTACCCGCATACCCCCAACCAGCGCTGTCATTTCAGGTGCAGTAAGCGTCATGAGTTGAGCTCTGTCAACCAACATTTCTTCTGCCGAAACCGGGTAATTGGTTTTCCGGTAGTTGCGGAATCCATCTGCAGCCGGCTCGAGGATATCAAAGGATTCAACATCGGTTTGCTCTTGTGAGGCATCGGCACGTCCCGGGCTGAAAGGCACTGTCAGCACATGACCGGCATTTTTCGCTGCCTTCTCAATACCTGCAGATCCTCCCAGAACAATCAGGTCTGCCAACGAAACCATTTTCCCGGAAGACTCAGTACCATTAAATTCTTTTTGAATGCTCTCAAACTTCTCCAGCACTGATGCCAGTTGTGTGGGATTATTGGCTTCCCAATTATTTTGAGGCGCAAGTCGAATGCGTGCACCGTTTGCTCCACCGCGCTTATCAGAACCGCGGAAGGTAGATGCTGATGCCCAGGCGGTTGAAACCAATTGGGATACGGACAGTTCAGAATTGAGTAATTTAGCCTTCAGCGCAGCGATGTCATTATTGTCAATCAGTTCATAGGTAACAGCCGGGATAGGGTCCTGCCAGATCAGTTCTTCCTTAGGCACTTCCGGTCCAAGATAGCGTTCTTTTGGACCCATATCGCGGTGGGTTAGCTTAAACCATGCTCGGGCAAAGGCGTCTGCAAACTCATCCGGATTCTCGAAGAAATGTCTTGAAATTGGCTCGTAAATAGGATCCACCCTCAAGGAAAGATCAGTAGTGAGCATAAATGGCGCATGACTTTTTGACGCATCGTGGGCATCCGGCACTGTACCGGCACCTGCTCCATCCCTTGGTTTCCATTGAAAGGCACCTGCCGGGCTTTTTGTGAGTTCCCATTCGAAGCCGAACAGGTTCTCAAAGAAGTTGTTACTCCACTTGGTTGGTGTGGTACTCCATGCTCCTTCGAGACCACTGGTAATGGTATCCCCAGCATTGCCGCTGCCGAAGGTGTTTTTCCAACCCAAGCCCTGCTCCTCAATGCTTGCACCTGCCGGTTCCAGATCGACATATTTAGCCGGATCTGCAGCTCCATGGGTTTTTCCGAAGGAGTGACCGCCGGCAATAAGCGCGACAGTTTCATAGTCATTCATAGCCATACGGAGAAAGGTCTCACGAATGTCACGGGCTGCTGCGAGCGGATCCGGAACTCCGTTGGGACCTTCCGGATTCACGTAAATCAAACCCATTTGCACAGCAGCTAGAGGATTCTCCAGGTCGCGGTCACCGGAATATCTTTTGTCTCCCAACCATTCACCTTCAGAACCCCAATAGATGTCTTCTGAAGGCTCCCAAACATCCTCTCGTCCGCCGGCAAAACCGAAGGTCTTGAAGTCCATGGACTCCAGAGCACAGTTACCGGTAAGTACGATCAGGTCTGCCCATGAAATTTTCCTCCCGTATTTCTTTTTGATTGGCCATAGCAGTAAGCGTGCTTTGTCTAAGTTCGCGTTGTCCGGCCAACTGTTGAGTGGTGCAAAGCGCTGAGTACCGAAGCCGGCGCCACCACGGCCATCAGCAATACGGTACGTACCTGCACTGTGCCATGCCATCCGAATAAAGAACGGCCCGTAATGACCATAATCAGCCGGCCACCAGGCTTGGGACTTCGTCATAAGTTCGAAAATGTCTTTTTTTACCGCATCCAGGTCGAGGCTCTTAAACTCCTCTGCATAATTAAAGGCATCACCCATCGGATTGGAGAGAGAAGAATGTTGTCGAAGAATGTTCAACTTCAACTGATTTGGCCACCAGTCTCGGTTACTCCTGCCGCTGCCTGCCGCTGGTTTTGAAGCTCCTTCTGTAAATGGACACTTGCTTTCACTTTTGTTAACATCGGCTAATGTGGAATCCTGATCTGTGTTATTTCCCATATTTAATAAATTTTCATTGTTCAAAGTTCTAATTTACAAAAATTCTTATGATAATTTTTATCTATAAATTTTATTTTATAATAGATTAAACCTATGCACTCCCAATTCTTATCATTCATCTATTTAAAATCAGCACCTAAAATTGCATAAAGTATAAAGTATTTTGAGTACTAAGAAAAATTATAAGGGGTCAACTATTTGTAAAAACAACCTAGTATATTTGGGAATTAGCTGTTTGTATGAACAAGTTATAAATTTCAGCGTCTTGGTTCACTAAAAAAATTTAACTTTTTTTACTTTAGGCATTTTAGGCACTCAAAATTTTATGAAAATTAGTTACAACATTAGCATTATATTTGGGGAAATCTGAAAATCTAAAGGTATGCGATTCGCTATAAGCTATGTGAGTACTGCAATAAGTGATCTTAACCAGGATGAAGTTGCAGAACTTTTGGAACAAACCGAGATCAGGAATAATAACGAAGGTGTGAATGGGTTGCTTATTTATTCCGACGGCAACTTTTTTGAGGTTATAGAAGGTGAAGAAACCAAGATCAAGAATCTGTTTAAAAATATTAAAGAAGATCCCAGACACAGAAATATAATGATTGTTTTTGAAAAAGAAATCGACCAACCTTTGTTCGATGATAAGAAAGCCAATTTTATTTCTAATAACACAAAACACCGCCAAATGAAGGTGAAAAATTTTCTTTATTACATTAAGGATCTTGATGAAAGCACACAAAAAGCAGTGAAGAATATACTCTCGGCAATGGGTGAAAACAGTTAATTTAGTAAAATTCTATGCACTTTACTCTAGCCATTTCATGCTCTTAAAATTTTATGAACTGATTCGTTACTGAGAATTACGTGTCGCAGCTACCCTAAGGCGGCGATTTTTAAGCACAAACTATCATTCGGAGAACTGCACATTTCAAATATACACAAAACTGTCCTTAGAAGCACGCCACTGCCACTTTTGGGTAGGTGCTGTTTTGCCTATGTTTTTCTGTCGTGGTTGGTCTGTTTTTATTTACTACTGTTTTAGTGCAGTGTCTTGGTAGCTCTTTTGCTTTTTTTAGTTTGGTTCGTGAGTTGGCAAAAAAATGCAAATATGCTGCTAAATGCATTGACTGTCTGCGGTCGTTGTGCAATATGTGCAATTCATTTTTGTCGTTTGAGCCAATTTGTTCCTGCACCAATTTCGCCAGTCCTTTTAAGTATTTTATGCTTTTCTAAAAGCTCTGTCAAGTCTCTCTTAGCCATTGGTGATCTAAAATATTTATCCGCCATTTATCCGCCATATCCGCCAAGTTTCAATTGGTAATAAGCCCCTTTCTTTTCTCCAATTCTATTTAAAATACTTAATGTAACCAAGTTCTCTAAATCTCTTGATGCTGTTCTGTCTGATGTATTATTAATTTCTTGGTATTCTCTATTCGTAATTTTCCCTTTATCTTTTACAAATAAAACTGCCTTTACTTGTCTGTCGTTTAGATTAAGAGTATTAAGATATTTTTCGTTGTAAATATCTTTTCTAAACTCAACCGATATGTCGCTTGATTCATAACTAAAAATAGGGTCGGGAATACCAGCTTGATTACATTCCCTTATAATTTTTAGCGTTCCTCTTCCCCACGATTCTATGTAGCCACTGCGGAATAAAGCATTTGCAATGTCAGGATTGTACGGTCGTGAGGCGTGTTTTTCCAATAAGTTTTTAACTGTCCAGTTTTCTGGCAATTGTCCTTCATTCCAAAAAATAATTTTGTCGCTGTAAACACTTATTTGAATAGGAACACCTCCCGAATAGTCTTTGTGTGCAATTGCATTTAGCAAAGCTTCTCTCACTGCATCTTTCGGATATTCAAATTTTTCCACTCTGTTTATTCCTTCATAGCTAATGATGGCTTTGAACAAACTCCAATTCCCAATTTTGTTCTACTTTAGCATCAACTTCAAACCCCCCGTTTGTCCTACAAATTACTGCTCATAGTGTTTTTCCTTTTCTCTGCCTGTAACAAGGATGGGAATGGGGATTATAATGTTCAAATTGAGGCCGGAGCGAGTGAGGCTTTCTTGCGATTTGAACAGGCCAAAGAGGTTGAAGACACCCGGGAAAAGATGGCGCTGCTCAGCGCTGCCCTGGCGGCGGTAGATGATGTGCGGGATACTCTTGTACCGCAGCTGCTGGATTTCAAAATATATTATCACAACAGTCTTAAAGAATATGACAGTGCTTACTTTTATAGTGACAGCCTGATACGAATGGCGGGAATGCAGCAGGATACAGCGACAATCGCTCTTGGATTATACAGACGGTCCCGCGCCCAGTTTTTTCTCGATAAGCACGAGGAGGTTTTTCGCGATGCCTTTGAAGCCCGCAGGTTATTCCTGGCTGTGAAGGATAGTTCCTCTGCCGGGAGACGCTCTCTTGAAATGGCCAATGCACAAGCCAGAATGGGTGACTTTACCGGAAGCCGGGAAAGCGCCACCGAAGCCCTGCGGTATCTTGATTATAAAATAGATTCGGTTTACCTGGGAAGTGCTTACAATCTTATCGCCATCAGTTACCGGCAGCAGGGTTTTAATGAAGATGCCATTACCGAATACCGCAATGCCCTTAGCTTTTCTACGAAGCGCGCCGATAGTCTTATCTATTTGAACAATATTGCAGTTGCCCTTCAGGATTTAGAGAATTATAAGGAAGCCATCGCGATTCTGGAAGATCTTGCGCAGGGTTCGGAAATTGAAAATGTTCCCTCGCGGGCAAGATTCCTAGATAATCTGGCTCATACCAAATGGTTACAGAATCGTACTGCCAATGTTGAACGCGACCTCATAGAGGCTTTGAACCTGCGCCTTGATGCCGGCGATAAGCATGGCCAAATTACAAGCTATGAGCATCTGGTAAAGTATTATTCCGGAAAAAATGATGCTTTGGCCCGCGATTATACTGAAAAGCAGCTGAAGATAGCAAAGGATTACGGGAACAGCAATGGCAGGCAATCGGCGCTTAAACATTTATTAGCTCTTGCCCCCGCAACAGAGCGCGCCGCATATGCCGAAGAATATGTGCGCCTCAGTGACAGCCTGGGTGATGCCGCATTAAAAGCCCAGAATACCTTTGCCAAGATACGCTTTGATGAGGAGCGAAAGGAAGAAGAGATCGCTAACCTTGAAACCCAAAATACCCTACAGGAACTGCAAACCCGGCAAATGCGCACCCATTTATTTATATCCCTGCTTGTGGCAATGCTTCTTATCCTTGGACTTTCGTTTCTTATTTACTTTCTACGGCAGCGTCAGAAAAAACATGAGATCCGGGAAGTGCATAAAACCGAAAGCAGGATCTCAAAGGTGATCCACGATGAGCTTGCCAACGATATTTTTAATATTATGAGTAGTCTGGAACCTGTGGCCCCCATCCCGGTGATAGACAAACTTGAAAAAATCTACCTGCGTACCCGTGATATCTCCCGCGAGAACAGGGAAATTGATACCGGAGAAGATTATGTAGATTATCTCAAGGCCATCCTTTCCAATAACACGTCCGATGATTCAAAATTGGTAGTAAGCGGAGAAAACAGTGTAAACTGGGACAAACTCCAAGTGGAAATGAAGATCGTAATTTACAGGGTTCTGCAGGAATTAATGATTAATATGAAAAAACACAGCGACGCAAAACTGGTGGCGATAAGCTTTGTTGTGAAG
>JAAFGY010000136.1 GCA_010365135.1 Flavobacterium sp. | reverse complement strand
TATTCCAATAAAAAAGGTGAAATTTCTTTCACCCTTTTTGCCCCAAATCTACCATAAACTTAACCTACTAATATTATGGTGAGTCAAAGATATAATCGCAATACGCTATCAACAAATAAATTAGATGAAATACTCAAAAAGTCGTTGAACTACTTAATTATCACTTTTTTTTAATATGCTCTTGCATTTTTACCTTCATAAAAATTCATAAACGCCTTATTTACAACACGATTGCCCCCAGGCGTTGGATAATCTCCAGTGAAATACCAATCTCCTAAATTCTTTGGACAGGCGATGTGTAGATTCTCAACGGTTTGGAAAATAATTTTCACTTCAGCATTAATTTCTGGCGAGCTTAATAGCTCCGCTATTTTATCGGAAACTTCCTGTGGCTGAAATGGCGCATAAATTTCGGTGACAAAATTTACAACTTCGTGATCTTTTAAATACTCTTGTTCTTTGCATTTGACATACACTTCATCTACAATATGATACAAATTTCTGTCTTTTAACAATTCTAATGCGGCTTGAAATGCAACCAACCCTTCTAATTTTGCCATATCGATTCCATAACAATCCGGATAACGAATTTGTGGCGCCGATGAAACGACAACAATACTTTTCGGTTTTAAACGGTCCATCATTTTGATGATACTCATTTTGAGCGTTGTTCCGCGCACGATGCTATCATCTATAATTACCAAATTATCTGTTGGTTTTATCACACCATACGTCACATCATAAACGTGGGCGACCAAATCATCGCGGCTGCTGTCTTCGGTGATGAAAGTTCTTAGTTTTGCATCTTTGATGGCCACTTTTTCGGTTCTGATTTTTACTGAAAGTATTTCCTCTAGTTTTTCTTTGGTTAATTTTTTTCTATTTTCAAGAATATAATTATTTTTTCTTTGGTTCAAAAAATCCTGAGCTGCTTCTACCATTCCGTAGAAAGAAGTTTCAGCAGTATTTGGAATATAAGAAAAAACGGTGTTGTCTGTATCATCATCAATGGCTTTGAGAACTGCTGGAAGGATTAGTTTTCCAAGGTTTTTTCGTTCCTGATATATTTCGGCATCGCTTCCTCTAGAGAAATAAATTCTTTCGAAAGAACACGCTTTTTTTACGGTTGGTGTAAGAATTTCTTCCTCAGTTACTTTCCCGTTTTTTTTGATGATTAAGGCGTTTCCTGGCTGAAGTTCTTTTACTTTTTCGAAATCTACATTGAAAACCGTTTGAATAACGGGTCGTTCAGAAGCAACCACCACAATTTCGTCATCTTCATAAAAATAAGCGGGACGAATTCCTGCTGGATCTCTAAACACAAAAGCATCACCATGACCCAAAAGTCCTGCCATTGCATAACCTCCGTCTAAATTTTTGGAAGCTCTGGTCAAAATCTTGGCAATATCTAATTTTTCTGCAATTACTGGCGATGCTTCTCTTTTATTCAGTCCATTATTTTTGCATTCTTGATACAAATCGGTAACTGCATCGTCTAGAAAATGACCAATTTTTTCCATTACTGTAACTGTATCTGCCATCTCTTTTGGGTGCTGTCCGAGTTCAATCAGACTTTGAAAAAGCTCCGTTACATTGGTCATATTGAAATTACCAGCCAATATTAGATTTCGGTGCATCCAGTTATTTTGACGTAGAAAAGGATGAACACTTTCGATGCTATTTTTTCCAAAAGTTCCATAACGAACGTGTCCTAAAAACAATTCGCCTAAATACGGGAGTTTCTTTTTTTGCAAAGCTACATCATCTGCATATTCAGGATGTAACGCCATTTCTTCGTTTATTCTGTCGTTTATTTGGGCAAAAACATCTTGTATCGGTTGCGCATCATTCGACCGAACTCTACTTATGTATCTTTCTCCAGGTTCTACATCAAGTTTGATACTTGCAAAACCTGCTCCATCTTGCCCGCGATTGTGCTGCTTTTCCATCAAGAGATACATTTTTTGTATTCCATAAAAAGCAGAACCGTATTTTTCTTTATAGAATTCTAACGGTTTTTTTAATCTTAAAAGGGCAATGCCACATTCGTGTTTAATTGCGTCGCTCATCGTGTTGTTGTAATTTGTAGTTAGTTGTTTTTTCGCTGATTACTATTAAAACTTGGTAATCTGCGGTTAATCTTAATAAAAAAAGCCCCGAAATCTCGAGGCTTTTTTTTATATTTCTATATCAAATTGAGTTAGCGATTTAAATTGTTTCAAACGCTGAACCACTTCATGCTTCTCTAGATTGACCATTCTTTCGGTTCCAAATTTTTCTACACAAAAGGAAGCTAAATTGGATCCATATATTATGGCACTTTTCATATTTTCGAAAGACATGTTTTCGCTTTGTGTAATATATCCTGCAAATCCTCCTGCAAATGTGTCTCCAGCTCCTGTTGGATCAAAAACTTCTTCTAATGGCAAAGCTGGAGCAAAGAAAATTTTGTGGTCGTGAAACAACAAAGCGCCATGTTCTCCTTTTTTGATAACTACATATTCTGGTCCCATTGTGTGAATCTTTGCTGCTGCTTTTACCAATGAATATTCGCCTGATAATTGTCGTGCTTCTTCATCGTTGATGGTGATCACATCAATACGTTTTATGACATCCAATAATTCTGGCAATGCACAATCCATCCAAAAATTCATAGTGTCAAGAACCACTAATTTTGGTTTGACATTCATTTGATCCAAAACGCTGCTTTGTACTAATGGGTGCAAGTTTCCTAGCATCACCACATCGGCATTTTTAAAATTCTGAGGAACTTTTGGTTGAAAATCTGCTAAAACATTTAATTGGGTATCCAATGTATCTCTTGAATTCAAATCGTTATGATACCGACCGCTCCAAAAGAAAGTTTTCCCACCTTTGACCACTTCAAGACCTGAAATATCAATGTTTTTTGATGCTAATAAATCTAAATATTCTTGTGGAAAATCATCGCCAACAACAGAAACAATTGCAGATTGAAGATTAAAATTAGCAGCAGAAAGTCCTATGTAAGTTCCAGCACCACCTAAAATTTTTTCTGTTTTGCCAAAAGGCGTTTCAATAGCGTCGAAAGCAACGGTTCCAACAATCAATAATTTATTCATTATATGAGTTTCGAATTAAGCGGCAAAGATAGTTTATAAGTTTTAGAGTTGCAAAGTTTGGAAGTCTCAAAGTTATCACAAAAGTTATCCCTTGCATAAAAAAAGGCCTAACAAATGAATGTCAGGCCTTTTTAAAAATTGTGTTTAAATAAATTCAGAATTGAAGGGCAAAAATTATTTATTCTTTATACTTCGCATCAACATCGGCCGTTAATGTTTTCAAAAACGATTCCATATCAGCAATATCAGCATCAGACAAATCCTTGTTCACCTGTAATTTCCCCATTATTTTTATGGCTTCTTTAAGCGAAGCAACTGAACCATCGTGGAAATAAGGATATGTTTTTTCGACATTTCTCAAACTTGGAGTTTTAAACATAAACTGGTCTCCTTCTTTTTTTGTTCGGTCATAAAGTCCCTTGTCAATTTTTTTGCTGTGTGTCAATTTTGCATAATCGCCATATAATCCAAATTTTTGCATCAATTGACCTCCCAATACAACACCGCTATGGCACGTGGTGCATCCATTGTCTATAAAAGAAGTTAATCCTTTTTTCTCCTGATCATTAAGTACGGTTTCATCACCATCTAAATAATTGTCGAACTTGCTATTTGGTGCCAATTGACGTTCGAAAGCTCCAATCGCATTGGTAAGATTGGCAAAAGTTATTGGTTCTTTGTCATTTGGAAACACAACTTTAAAAGCGGTTTGATATTCTGGAATGGCTCTTAATTTTTTTTCTAAAAATTCCTTATTTGGAATTCCGTGTTCTACAGGATTCAGTAATGGGCCGCCAGCTTGTTCTTCAACATCTTTGGCACGACCATCCCAAAATTGCATGCCGTGTAAAAACGCATAAATTGACGATGGAGAGTTTCGTCCTCCCAATTCCTTAGTATCTCCTACAGAAAACGATTTGTTGTCCACCCCAAAAGTCGCTAGATTGTGGCACGAATTACAACTTACGGTTCCGTTTTTTGATAAGGCTTTATCAAAATACAATTTTTTTCCTAAATCAATACTATTCTGCGGAGTCGTTGGGTTTTGGACCGTTGAAACGGATTTAAAAAAGTTATCGGCTTTTTTGGCAAGTTCCGATTTTTCTACAACGGGCTTTGTCGAGAAATCTTCGTTTGCTTCTTCTTTCTTGCAACCCAATAAAGCTAATCCTACGAGAACAAAAACTACTTTTTTCATTTTTTGAAATTTTATGAAACAAAGCTAAGTGGGATTAGGATAAAAACAAGATTTAAAAAGCTGAAATAGTAATGTTTAAGAGAATATTAAGGTGGGGCGAAAAGTAATGAGAGAATAAAGGAAATAAGAGAAATGGTGCTTTATAAGTTCTAAAATATAGAATTTAGAGTTGCTATAAAAGCTTGGTTTCTTCCTTTTCATAAAAAACATCCACAGAAAGCTCTTTTTGATTTGAGGCAAAAACTGCCATTTCATCGCAACGTTCGTTTTGAGGATGATTATTATGACCTTTTATCCATTTAAAATCAACAAGGTGTTTTCTGTAAACAATCAGGAATCGTTTCCATAAATCTGGATTTTTCTTGCCAGCAAAACCTTTTTTCTCCCAACCAAAAACCCATTTTTTCAAAACAGAATCCACCACATATTTCGAATCTGAAATAACCAAAACTTTCATATTGGAGTTTTTCAACTTTTCGAGACCAACGATTACGGCCAGTAATTCCATTCTATTGTTAGTAGTATGACGAAAACCTTCGTAGAATTCTTTTTTGTGCGGTGTTCCCACGAGTTCCATCACAACGCCGTAACCGCCACGACCGGGGTTTCCCTTCGCAGCTCCATCAGTATAAATATGTACGTCGTGTTCCAATTTTAGATTTATGATTTAAGATTTAAGATTTCCTCAATTACTGATGGAAAATATTTTTGTTCCAGTTCGTGTATTTTTTCTGCGACAGTTTCGGGCGAATCTGTTGATAAAAGCTTAACTCTTTTTTGAAAAATCACATTGCCTTCATCATAATTCTCGTTGACATAATGAATGGTAATTCCCGTTTCATTTTCCTTATTTTCTACAACAGCTTTGTGGACATTCATTCCATACATCCCTTTTCCGCCAAATTTTGGCAGCAAAGCGGGATGAATATTTATAATGGTATTGGGGAAGGATTCAATAATACTTTTGGGCAGTTTTAATAAAAATCCGGCGAGCACTATCAAATCGGGCTGAATTAGATTAAGTTTTTGTATTACTTTACTTTCGAATAATTCCTCTTTGGAGAAAATTTCCGTAGGAACCTGATGTTTTTTGGCTCTTTCAAGCACTTTTGCATTTGAATTATTAGTAAAAACAGCAACAACAGTTCCAACCTCTTTAGTTTGAAAATATTTTATAATGTTTTCAGCATTAGTCCCCGAACCAGAAGCGAAAATTACTATTTTCTTCATATCTAAAGTGATTTCATTTGTGCAAAAAAAAGAATAAAAAGTGATAATAAATAACATTATGAAGTCTTTGTTAAATTTATTTTATAAATTAGCTGTCACATTTATTAACTAAATAGTTGTTTTAAAATAAAGTTTTTTATTTTTGCCAACAAATTAAATTTTAAAATTAAAGATTATGTCAGACATTGCATCAAGAGTAAAAGCGATTATCGTAGACAAATTAGGCGTTGACGAAAACGAAGTTGTAACAGAAGCTAGCTTCACTAATGATTTAGGGGCTGATTCATTGGACACAGTAGAACTTATCATGGAATTCGAAAAAGAATTTGACATTCAAATTCCAGACGACCAAGCTGAAAACATTGCTACTGTAGGTCAAGCGATTTCTTATATCGAAGAAGCTAAGAAATAATAAAAAAAACACCCGTTTGCTTCATTGTAAACGGGTGTTATTATTTTTAAAACTAAATTTCGGATTGAAATTCAATCACAATAATATTAAAATAGAATTACCCATGGCTCTTTTGTAGTACTATTACAGAAAAGAAAGCGTGGGTTTTATTTATTGAAATATATAAAAAAACACCGTAAATTATGGTATTAAAAAGAGTTGTAGTTACAGGTTTGGGTGCGCTTACTCCAATAGGAAATAATATTCAAGAGTATTGGAACGGTCTTATTACCGGTGTTAGTGGAGCCGCAAACATAACTCATTATGATGCTTCAAAGCATAAAACCCAGTTTGCTTGCGAAGTGAAAAACTTCAATGCAGAAGACTTCATCGACCGAAAGGAAGCTCGAAAAATGGATCGGTATGCACAATATGCTATCGTTACAGCGGAAGAAGCTGTAAAAGATGCTGGTTTTAATTTAGATAAATTAGATAAAGACAGAGTTGGTGTAATTTGGGGTTCAGGAATTGGAGGTTTAGAAACGTTTCAAAATGAAATGCTTGATTTTGCCAAAGGCGACGGAACACCAAGATTTAATCCTTTCTTTATACCAAAAATGATTGCCGATATTGCTGGTGGTCATATTTCAATAAAATACGGTTTTAGAGGACCCAATTTCACAACTGTTTCGGCTTGTGCTTCCTCTACAAATGCTATTATTGATGCTTTCAATTACATTCGATTGGGGCACGCAGATGCAATGATAACGGGCGGGTCAGAAGCCGCAGTAACCATTGCAGGAATGGGTGGGTTTAATGCTATGCACGCTCTTTCTACAAGAAATGATGATCCAAAAACAGCTTCAAGACCCATGGATAAAGACCGTGATGGTTTTGTTTTGGGCGAAGGTGCCGGAGCTTTAATTCTAGAAGAATACGAACACGCCGTAGCTCGTGGAGCAAAAATTTATTGCGAAATTGGCGGTGGCGGAATGTCAGCAGATGCTTATCATATTACAGCCCCGCATCCAGAAGGATTGGGAGCCAAAAATGTAATGCTAAATTGTTTGAGAGATGCAGGATTACAACCTACCGATGTTGATGGTGTAAATATGCACGGAACTTCGACTCCACTAGGTGATTTAGCAGAATCGAAAGCGATTTTACATGTTTTTGGCGAACATGCTTATTCCATGAATTTGAATTCTACAAAATCTATGACGGGTCATTTACTTGGCGCGGCGGGTGCAATAGAAACCATTTCTTCTATCCTTTCGATAAAACACGGAATTGTTCCTCCCACAATCAATCATTTTACTGATGATGAAAACATTGATCCTAAATTAAACTTCACTTTCAATGTGGCTCAAAAAAGAGAGGTAAATGTTCTAATGAGCAACACTTTTGGTTTTGGCGGACACAATGCTTGTGTATTGGTAAAAAGATTAGACATCTAATTAAGATGAGAATAATTAGAAAAATATTTGCGAAATCCCGTTCTCTTGAAGACGGGATTTTTTTTGATGCTATGAGTGAAATACTAGGATTTGTTCCAATTAATCTGGATTACTTTAAAAAAGCATTCACACATCGCTCCTCTAATAAACACGACGAAAAAGGAAATGCAGTTAATTATGAACGGTTAGAATTTCTTGGCGATGCGATGTTAAGCTCCGTAATTGCAGCACATTTATTCAACAAAGCGCCTGCTGGCGACGAAGGTTATTTGACAAAAATGCGTTCCAAAATTGTGAGTAGAGAACATTTAAATGAATTGGGGAAGGATTTAAATCTTGTTCGATTTGTAGAAAGCAAAGTTCCTGTGCAGCATTTTGGAGACAACATCCACGGCAATCTTTTTGAATCTTTGGTTGGAGCCATTTACCTTGACCGTGGCTACGACTACTGTGAAAAATTTATTCAAAAAAGTGTTGTTATTCCTTATGTGGACATTGCCAGATTGGAAGGGAAAGTCATCAGTTACAAAAGCTTGCTGATAGAATGGTGTCAAAAAGAAAAGAAGCAATTTTTTTATGATATTTTTGAGGATAACGGAATCGATGGACAACGGTTTTTTGGCGTAAAACTCAGCATTGACAATAAAGTAATTGCAAAAGCCAGAGCAACTTCAAAAAAGAAAGCAGAGGAAAAAGCCTCCCAGCGCGCCTATTTTGCGTTTCAAAAAATAATTGATAACAAATAGTCGAAATTTCTTAAATTTATAACGTTTTCGTAAATGAATTTGAAAAACCTATATCTTGTCAAGTCATTGCTCCGATAGAAATGCTATCTTTGCACCTTATTTTTTTAATAAAATGGCGGTTCATAAATTAGATTTTGACGATTTTGACGAAATAGATTACCATCTTATAGCTATTCATACTACATTAGAAGACTATCGATTAGCCTATTTTATCAATCAAAAACTTCCAATAAATTTAAGCAAAAACAAAGTTGAAATTCAAATTAATATAAAAGAAGGGGAAACAAATTTTTCGAGATTTTATTATTTTGATAAAGAAAATGCGATTTCTTGGAATTTGATTCAAAATAAAAATGAAGTCATTCAACATAAAAATGACAACAATCAAAATCTGTTTTCAAATATAAATCTCGAAGTTTCAACAAAAGTATTTCTGCTTCCAGAATTTAGAAAAGTGGATTATTTTTTAAAAATAGAAAACCTAGAAGACGGAACGAATGTAACAGAAATTCAGGCTCTTTTGAATACAATAGAGAGCATATCGACAGCATACACAGTCGAAAAATATAAAATAAAATCAAAAAATAATTTAATTTTTTAATATCAATGTCAACAAACAAAAAAACAAAAATTGTAGCCACACTTGGACCTGCATGTAGTACGCGAGAAATCATAAAAGATATGATAGACGCAGGTGTAAACGTGTTTAGAATCAATTTTTCACATGCTGATTATGATGATGTAAAAGCAAAAATTGCACTTATTAGAGGACTCAACGATGAGTTTGGTTATACTACAGCAATACTTGGAGATTTACAAGGCCCAAAACTGCGAGTAGGAGTTATGGAAGATGGTGTAATCGTTAATGATGGCGATTTAATTACCTTCACAACCGCCGATAACATTTTAGGGACAGCCCAAAAAGTTTTTATGAAATACAAAAATTTTCCAAACGATGTAAATCCTGGAGAACGTATTTTACTAGATGATGGAAAACTTATTTTTGAAATTGTTGAAACCGACAAAAATACCGAAGTTATCGCCCGAGTAATTCAAGGTGGTGAATTGAAATCTAAAAAAGGAGTTAATCTTCCGAATACAAAAATATCACTTCCCGCTCTTACCGAAAAAGATATTGCCGACGCCATTTTTGCTATTGAACAAAAAGTGGATTGGATTGCCCTTTCATTCGTGAAAACACCAAGAGATCTGCAAGACTTACAAGAATTAATAGCCAAACATTCTGACGAAAAAATTCCTATTATTGCCAAAATAGAAATGCCCGAAGCACTTGTCAATATTGACAAAATCGTTGCTTATTGTGATGCTTTGATGGTTGCCCGTGGTGATTTGGGCGTTGAACTTCCAGCACAAGAAGTACCACTTGTACAAAAAGAATTAATTCTTAGAGCAAAAACAGCTAGAATTCCGGTAATTGTTGCCACTCAAATGATGGAAACTATGATTACCAGCTTGACACCAACACGTGCCGAAGTGAACGACGTTGCGAACTCTGTTATGGATGGCGCTGATGCAGTGATGCTTTCAGGAGAAACAGCTACAGGTCTTTATCCGGTTCAGGTTATCGAAAAAATGACCCAAATCATCGAAGCTGTTGAAGATTCTCCACTTATTAAAGTACCACAGAACACCCCACAAGTTAGAACCAACCGATTTATTACAAAAACTATTTGCCATCACGCGGCCGTTACTGCAAATGTTATCGAAGCAAAAGCCATTTGTACGTTGACTAATAGTGGTTATACGGCTTTCCAAATTTCGGCTTGGAGACCATCGGCGCATATTCTTGTTTTTACTTCAAATAAAAGAATCCTTACACAACTAAATTTATTATGGGGTGTAAAATCTTATTTTTATGATAAAATGAAGAGCACCGATGAAACCATTGCCGATGTGAATGAAATAGCGAGAGTAAAAGGATTTGTAACCAAAGGCGACTTTCTTATCAATCTGGCTGCAATGCCACTAAAGAATAAAGGAATGGTAAACACTTTGAGAGTTTCGGAAATAGAATAGATAAAGTTAGTGCAAAAAATAATCCGTCGGTTTAGAAATTAAACAAGACGGATTTTTTTTGGACTTAATTTATTTTTT